>RSAS01000527.1 GCA_003934145.1 Candidatus Viridilinea halotolerans
GAGGCGGGAGGCGGGAGGCGGGAGGCGGGAGGCGGGAGGCGGGAGGCGGGAGGCGAGGAGGCGAGGAGGCGAGGAGGCGGGAGGCACCATCAGCAACTGCCAATGTTGCCGCGCCCAACTGACGAGCGAGGGCCAACATCGTTGCATCGTGCGTCATCAGCAGCAACTCCTTCCCCGAAGAAATTCTCTTCTTTCGTATTGGCGGCGAAGCCGCCAATACGAAAGAAGAGAATATTTGGGGCGTAGCCCCAACCGCGAGCCTTCAGGCTACAAACTGGTACGGCATGACTATTATGATTGAAAGCATGAAAGCCTACAAATCCCCCTCTGCAGGCCATCACTATCCATTGTCTTCCTTAACCATCCACGTCCCCCTCCCACGGACGCTGGCAGAGGGCACACATCATCCTGAATTCGCTCCCGATGAGATGGCAACGGTAGCGCTGCTGATCGATGGCGAGAATGTGGCACCTGATCTTGTTGCAGCGGCGTTAGGTGAGGCGCAACGCTATGGCACGCTAGCGGTGCGGCGGATGTATGCCAACCCAAACGTGATGAGTCAGCGCAATTGGCAAGAAGTTTTAACTCGCCACCAGATCGAAGCGGTTCACCACCAACGTCTTGCCGTCGGCAAGAACGCCACAGATATTGCCCTCGTTGTCGAAGCGATGGATCTCCTTCACCAAGGCGCTATTCGCTGCTTCTGCCTACTGGCCACCGATAGCGACTACACCCCATTGGCCAAGCGTCTGCGTGCCGCCGGACGCCTCGTCGTCGGCATGGGGCGCGGGCAGGTGTCATCGTCGCTTATTGAAGCGTGCAACTCCTTCATCACCCTGACTCAGCTAGGCGACGCACTATCCCCTCCGCCCCTCGTCAAACCGGCATCGGCGTTACCCCTCGTGCCCTCTGTCAAACCCGCTCCACCACCACCACCACCCACGCCAAAGCCCACACCGCCAATTCCCCCCGTAGCTGCGACCACGCCCCAAAGCGCGCCCAACGATCCGGCGCCACTGCTGATTAGTGGCTGGCACGCCGTGCAAGAGGCCCGTGGTGAGGTGAGTCTATCGAGCCTTGTTGTTGAGATTCAACGTCGCTACCCCAACTTCAAGCCAGAAGCGCACGGCTATACACGCCTAGCAAGCCTGATTCGCAAGCGCAGCGACCTCTTCACCATGAAGCCAAGCGCGAGACATGTCCAGCATCTCATCGTCTATCTGAACACCCCTTCCACCCCCTCGCTTAGCACAACAGAGACGAAAAGCCCAACCCCGACCCAACCAAGCGCTAAAAAGCCCGTGCCATCCAGCGGCGAAAAAGTTCAACTTGTTGCCCTCTTAGTGCGCGCTTGGCAGCAGGCTACCAAGAATGATGGCTGGCTCAATCTCAGCACATTTGGCATGGAGATTCGCAAAATTGCACCTAGCTTCTCAGTAACCGTCTATGGCTACAATAAGCTTAAAGAAGTGTTGCAAGCTCATGCGGATCGCTTTGAACTGCGCCAGCAACACGCTGGCCAGTGGGAGGCGCGGCTGCGTGGGTGAGTCTATCCGAGTGGCGAGTGATGAGTGGCGAGTGGCGAGTGGCGAGTGATGAGTGATAACCAGGATATGCCGCATAGCAATGAGGGCTGACGGGATTTACTATGTGGCGTGTCCAGAGGTCTTGGGATGCGACGGGAAGCCGACTAAAGTCGGCACTACGGATTGTAAAGCGAGAAGTCCCTTTCTAAAACCTTGTCATAGCGCAAAAGGAACGCTGTCACGCGGTGCTTGTCACTCTGAGACATGGTTCATAGTTACTTTACAGTTTGGCGTTACGCCGCCTGCGCCAGCGGC
>RSAS01000074.1 GCA_003934145.1 Candidatus Viridilinea halotolerans
CCCGAGCCCCTTCTTTCTGGCCCACACCCCCGGCACGGCCCACCCGCCGCCCCCCCCCCCCGCGCCCGCGCCACAGCCCCCCGCGCCCGCGCCACAGCCCCCCGCGCCCGCGCCACAGCCCCCCGTGCCCGGTGACGCACGCTGCTTCCCTGAAACCGGCTTCTGCATCTCCGGGCGCATCCGTGAATACTGGGAGCAGAATGGTGGCCTGCCTGTCTTTGGCTACCCCAAGACGCCCCAGCGCGAAGAGGTGATTGAGGATCGCCGCTTGCAAGTCCAGTGGTTCGAGCGCAATCGCCTTGAACTCCATCCCAATAACGCCCGCCCCTACGACGTCCTCCTTGGGCGTTTGGGTGCCGATCGGCTGGAACAGCAGCGACGCGACTGGACGCAGTTCCCCAAGGTCGACGGGGATGCTAACTGCCTCAACTTCGCCCAGACCGGCCAGAGTATCTGTGGCGAAATCTTGGCTATGTGGCGCGCCAACGGCTTGGAACTCGACGGTCGCCCCGGCAAGACCGTGGACGAGAACCTGGCCCTCTTTGGCCTGCCGCTCTCGCCCCCGCAGCGTGAACGGCTCAGCGACGGGCGCGAGTATACCGTCCAGTGGTTCGAACGCGCCCGCTTCGAGCTACACCCCGAAAACGCCCCGCCCTACAATGTGCTTTTGGGCCTTTTGGGGAATGAGATTCTCGATCGCTAAGGGAGTGTGTGGGGCAACCAAGTTGCCCCACACCTCCCCCGCCTTATTGGAATGGGTGTGACCAAAACGTGTGTAGGGCTGCGCCCCGCACCCCGCCGAACGGAAGTAAGGATGCGAGGGAACCTGGTTCCCTCGCGCATCCTTCCTACAAGTTTTGGTCACACCCTATTGGAATAACACTGCCTTGGAACACCAAGAATCTCGTTGGCTTCGCCCCCTCTCCCGCAAGCGGGAGAGGGGGTAGGGGGGTGAGGGCCAAAGGGCGCATCACCACCACGAATCTGTAGTAAACTGAACAAATATTCTGCCCGTTCCCATTGCTCACCGAGACGCCATGAAGATGACAGACTCCCCCGCCATCGGCTTTCGCCTCCTGCTCATTGTGGCCATTCTGGCCGTGATGCTGCTCATCGTGATGGTCTGGAACACCAGCCAAGGGCGCACCCGTGGCGGCAGTGCCATTCCAAGCGCTGTGACCATCGCGCCCCTGCTGGCCTCCGATATTCCTAAACCGCTTGCCACCGTCACCCCGACGCAACCTGTGGTTGACCATACGGCAACCGCGCTGGTTAAACAGACGGCCATGAGCGTGGCGGCGACGGCGACGGTGCAGAGCGATGTCACCGCCACAGCGCTGCAAGCGACCGCCACGGCCTTCGCGCCGCTTGCGCCAACACAGCAGGTGGGCCAAGCCGAGGCGCGTTCGAGCTACAACCCGGCCATTGATCGCCTGCTGCTCGACAATGGCTACTACGCCAATATCATTCCCGTCGGGAGCGCCCAAGGGCTGCGCGCCAGCCAGCGCAACTACAGCAACAGCGTCTGGACGCGCGACCTCGACTATGCGATCAGTGGCTACAGCTACGCCCTCGGCGATATGAGCCTCTTTGCTGCCAACATCGATCTCTTTATGGGCTATGTCGCTGCCGATGGCGTTGCCCCCGAGACCATCTACATTCGCGAGGGGCGTCTCGATTGGGAGAATCGCCAGAGTTGGGACAGCATGCCCAACCTGATCCACGCGGCCTATGCCTACATCGCCAAGACCGGCGACCGCGAATTTTACCTGCGCCACCGCGCCAACCTGCTCCGGATCGGCGAATGGATTGCGCGCCTTTCCACCAACGGCGACGGCTTTCCCGACCGCGACATCTTTCCTTTTGGCTACTACGATTCGGTGCAGAATGGCCCCCTGCATACCTACGCCATGGCCCGCTTCTACGGTGCCTACAACGAACTGGCCGAACTGGAGGGCATGCTCGGCCTCAGCGCGGCTATCTGGCGCGAACGCGCCGCCGCGCTACGGGCAGGCTTCAACCTCCCCGTCACCGAAGGCGGCTACTGGCTCGCTGAGCAGCCCTGGCCCATCGCCTGGAAGCGTGGCGACGGCAGCGTGGTGCCCATCCTCGAAACCTTTGGCGTCTTTGCGGCCCTGCAGAGTGGCCTCATCGCCCCCGCAGACGAACGTTACCCCGCGTTGGTCGAGGCACTCCATACCAACCTGCCCGCGCTGCTCGACGGCCCCGCCCCCTTCAAGCTCACCTTGGGCGGCTACGAACCAGAGATGCGCCGCGTCGTAGACCCGCCGGTGCCCGTCTGGATGCTCGATGCCAGCGCCCCCTGGATCGTCGGCCTCGCCGCGCCCACCTACAGCGCCATCGGCCATCCCGAAGATGCCCAAGCGATTATGGAAGCCTACATGCGCATGGTCGAGGCTACCAACCCGCCGGTACTCGAATTCAGCGCCGGCCCCAACGCTCGCTACGGCCCCGGCGACACCAATGATCGCGGGCGCACCTGGGACAGCGCCGCCTGGTTTATGGCCATCTACGGCGGCCACTACGGCCTCACCATGACGCCAAGTGCGCTGATTGTTGCCCCGCGCCCCTACCAGACCATCCCCAACGATCAGATCATCGGGTTCAGCTACCAAGGGGCGCGTCTCACGCTCCAGCTTGATCCCACCACCGCCACCTACTACCTCCAGAGTGATCGTCCGGTCGCCGTCCTGCTGCGTCCGATGGGTGGTGCGACGCACATGCAACTCGATGGCGGCCCCGCGCAGCCCGAACAACGCCTGTTGCTTGAGCCGGAGCGGGTCTATAGTGTGAGTAGTAGTTCTCGTGGTTTGTAAAATACTGGGGGAGATTTTCGGGGGCCATGCCCCCAACCCCCCGCCCGACAGAAGAATTTCTTGGGGGCCATGCCCCAATGCCTTTCAAATAAGGGAGAGCATAGACCTCACAGGTCTTTGCTGATGGCGTTCCAGTGCAGAAGAGCAGACCTGTGAGGTCTTATTTGAAACGTATTGGGCCATGCCCCCGAACCCCCATCCGACAGAAAGATTTTTTGGGGGCCATGCCCCCAAACCCCCGCCGGACGGCTTAACTTGCTGCGTATAGGCTATGCCCCCATGCGCAGCAAGCTTAGGGCGGTTGCCCTAAAACCCGTTGTTGGGGCAAGCCCCGAATCCCTATTATGATGCGCCAACTCCCCTCATGGCTCGCTGTCGGCAGCTTCATTCTGCTCGCCATCGTCTTAGATGTCACCGGTACCCTCCACGTCTACGGCCTCGGATGGCTTGTGGGCCTGAAACTCGCCCTTGTGGCTGGCGCCATCATTGCGGGCCTTGCGGGCGTTATGCTGCTCTGGGCCGCGTGGGGCCATGCTTCGCCTGGAGCACCAAGCAGCGCATTGCCGCGCCTGATCAACCTGCTGATCCTCGCCGCCTGGCTGGCAACGGCACGCAACGTTCTCACCTTTCTGCTGCCCACCGTAGCGTGGTGGCACCAACTCTGGTTTGTCGTGGGCGCATGTCTGTTGGGGTTGTTCGTCGTGCGCCCGCTAGATCCCAGGCATACCCTCAGTTTGGCGGTTGTGATGGGGTTGGTCACGCGGCTCTTTTGCATCCAACAGATCGTCCTCGACCCTCGCCAGAGTGATATGCTGCCCCTCGTTCAACTTGCTCTGCAAAATCTCACGGCAGGCCAAAGCCCCTATGCGATCTACACCATGCCTTGGGAACTCCCGCTCACCTACATGCCCCTCACCTGGCTCGCCTACCTCCCCACCTACCTCCTCGGCCTTGACCTGCGCCTGACCAATCTGGTTGCGGAACTCGTGGTGCTTGGGGCGATTGTTGTGTTACTCTCCACGAAGCGTATAACAACGCCAAACACATCAACGCTTGCCCATTTTCTCCGCCATGGTTCGCGGTTGGGGCACGCCCTTTGGCCCTCACCCCCTGTCCCCCCTTCGGCAAGCTCTGGTTCGACAGGCTCACCAACCGGGCACCGCCTCTCCCGCAAGCGGGAGAGAGGGGACGATGTTCCAGAGCTATGCCATTCTAACGGGAAGGAGGAGGGTGGCTTAGATCTTTACTATCTACCCTGCCTTCTCTGGGCTTGGCTTTTCCTGCAACCAAGCAGCCTCAATTGGATGCTCAGTACCACCACCCCGGTCTGGTGGGCATGCTTGGCCGTCACGCTTGCGCTTGCGACGCGCCAAGCCCCCGGCAGCGCCGTAGCCCTGGGGCTGAGCAGCGCCGCTTCACCCTTTGCCGTCCACCTCTGGCCCTTCATTCTGATCGACCGCTGGCGTAGCCACGGGCTAGGCGCAAGCCTACGCTTCGCTCTACGCGCTGCCATGGTTACCCTCCTCTGCATCCTTCCTTTCATGCTCTGGGATGGCCCCATGTTTCGCTACGGTGTCTGGCAGTGGTTCAACGACCTCGATAACTTCCCGCGTATGCGCTGGGAATTGGATCACATCTGGTCAATAATGATGGGCTTTTCCGGCATCTTCTGGCGCTATGATTTGGCTTTTATCTTAAAACCCGTACAGCTTACCCTTGTTTTGGGCGTCATTCTCTGGTTTTGGTACCACAAACCGTCAAGCGGGCGTCTTGCTGCCTACGTCGCTCCCACCCTGCTCCTCTTCACTGTCTTTAATCCGGTCTTGTGGCCCTACCTCTACAACCAAGGGCTGATCGCTTGGTTGATGGCCCTTGCCGCCGGGTGGCCGGGCGGGGGCCAGCGCCCATACGCATTACGTTACGCCTCTGGCGAACCTGCCGACGGAGGTTCGGGCTTGCCCTGAGCCTCGTCGAAAGGGCTTGGCCCCCGAAAAATCCCCCCCTTCCGATGGGGTTTTAGGGGCCGCAGGCCCCTTATTCGAAAAGTATTGGAGCATAGTCGATAGTATGTTGACGGTGGCGCTCAAACATGCTACCCTGGCATTGCTGCTATGTTTCATGCGCTTAGTGAGGAGGACGCCATGACCCTGCACGCTCGTGGCACATTCACCGTTCAGCTCACCCCGCAACCGCTCGCCGACCCCGCCGCCGACCCACTGCTCGGACGTCTCGCGATTGCCAAGCAATTCCAAGGCGATCTCGTCGGCACAAGCCAGGGTGAGATGCTCAGCGCCCGCACCGACGTCGAGGGCTCAGCCGGCTACGTCGCCATCGAGCGGGTCACCGGCACGCTTCACGGACGCCAGGGTAGCTTTGTGTTCCAGCACAGCGGCACGATGACCCGCAGTGCCCAGCAGCTTGTCATCAGCGTCGTACCCGACTCAGGCACCGACGATCTAGCGGGACTCGCCGGCACCATGACCCTCCAGATCGCTGACGGCATGCATGCCTACGAACTCGCCTACACCCTGCCCGACACGGTGTAGGCGCACAGCGGCATACAGATGTACGATTAAGCCACTCACGCACGCAAGGAAGGCAACAGCATCATGGCAGTGACCTACACCAACCGCAGAGGCGTAACCTTCTATCTCTGCCAATCACTCACCAAGACCGGCAAACCGCGCTACTATTTCGCCCGCGAGCCCAAGGGGAGAGCCATAGAACAGATCCCGGACGGCTTTCGCGTCGGCGAGAACGCCAATGGTCTGGTCTGGCTGGAACGTGAGCGCCCGGCCCTGCTACTGGCAGATGAGATTGCTATCGTGGAGGCCGCCATTGCGCGACACCCGCAGTCGCGCAACTATCACGTCGGTGTCAAGCATGACCAGATCATAATTAGCGAGCGAGCCGCGGCAGGCACGGATGATCTGGTGGCGAAGATCCTCGGCTCGCTGGGCGTACCCCCTGGGGGCTCTGTTCGGCTGCGTAGCGACGTTGAGGCTCGTGGCACGCCAGTGCTCCGCTTCAGCCTGATCGACGCCGAGCGGCGTCGCTTTATTGTCAAACGCTGGTGCTTCAAGGGCCGCATCGACGACTGGATCGATGTCGGCCTGGATGGGCCGCTGGCGCAAATTGTCGCTCCGGCGGTGGCCCGGCTGGGCACGGACGACTTCTTCGAGTTCTTCTGGAGCGCCGAGGCGTGATTACACGAAAGCAGATGATCATGCCCAAGTCGTCGGGAGAGTGACTGAGCGCGGCGAGCAAGACTGCCGCCTCGCTGCGGTTTGGAATGCACACCGAGAGATCTGTTAATTCTCGTGGGGATCGAGAAAACGAGGAACGATCGTAGGCAACACAAAGCCCACCCTGCATGTGCTTGGTGGCACACAGGATGGGCAAAAGCTCTTCGCTGGTGGAGATGGGGGGAGTCGAACCCCCGTCCAAAAAGCTAAACCGCAGACATGCTACAAGCTTAGCCCATTGATTGTAGCTCGCCCGCAGCCGCTCAATGAGCAAAGCGGCTTTTGGGCCAACCCGCTTATCTTTTCCTCTGGTCAGCAGGTGGTCGCCAGAGGAGCACTCGACTAATTGACGCCGAGCCATTGATCATCGAGCGAACCAATGGGGGCGGCTACCTAACTACTTAGGCAGCGAGGGCCATGCGGCCCATGTTGTTGTTGTTGCCAGTTATATTGGCGTTTGCCCCTTTAACGTGACTGGGCGGCACGGCTTGCAATCTACGACCTTCACTCCCTGTCGATACCAAGCATCCCCAAAGCTTCTCCATTATACCCCGCGTTGCCTGTGGGCGTCAATAGGTCTTTAGGCGGGCATGTTACGCCCGCCGGCGGGGGGGCGAGGGGGCATGGCCTCCAAAGAATCCCCCCTTTCGGCGGGGGGGCGAGGGGCATGGTTCCCGAAAATCTTCCCCCGTCCGGCGGGGGGCGGGGGGCATGGCCTTCAAAGGGTTTCACCAAATGGAGGTAAACTGCCGCTTTTTGCGGTACGCAGCCCCGGTTTGGCCCGTCCCAATGCAATTTACGTGTTGGCACGCACCCATGAGGCGTTTTACCGCATTGGGAAGCCCTTCCCAAAACAGGTGAAACCCTTTGAGGGGCATGGCCCCCGAAAATCTTCCCCGTCCGGCGGGGGGCGGAGGAGGCTTGCCTCCCCCGAAAAACCCTTTTTCTTCCGTTTTGGCGGCTTCGCCGCCAAAACGGAAGAAAAAAGCAATTGGGGCGTAGCCCCAAACCCCGCCGGACGGCGATCACTCGGCGGGCAGCCAAAGCAACGGCGAACCGTAATCCACCCGCTCGGCCAAGCGCTGCACGGCGCCCCGTTCAGGCTGCCAGCGCCACACTTCGCCTAGTCCAGCCTCAGGGAATTGTGGTTCCAGCGGGTCAAGCCCCGTGCGCCAGCCCGCCGGTAACACAACGGCCACCTCGCTCCCATCCGGTGCCCACGCCACCGTTGTCGCTGCGTTGATCACATCAAACGCTTCTGCCGCCACGCGCAGCGTTCCGCTCGGCAAAAAGGTCTCCGTCTCTTGCGCCAAATCAAGGAGACGCACGCTCCAGAGATCGTAGCCGCTAAAACCACGCGCATCGCTGTAGTTGTAGTCCACCACCGCCATCCGCAAGCCATCGGGCGCAAACTTGGGCGCTAACCCCCATCCCGCGCCAACCTCTAGCGGCGTTGGTTCGGTACTGGATGCACTACTGCGCTCTGTTAAGTTTATGTCAACCAATGCTTGGTAGCCTAAAAAACGCTGATAGGCGATCTGGTTGGCGTTGCCCGGTGCCCAACTTGGCGCATACACAACCAAGCCCTGGTGCGCCGTCTCGTCCAGTTCGCCGCTGGCGCGGGCGACACCCCAGCCATTCTCGCCGCGTCGGTTCACCATCACAATGCGATTGGATGCGCCGATAACATCAAAACCGGGCAGCGCCGCGCTGGGCCGCTCCGCAAAGATAATGCGCAAACCATCCGGCCCAAAAGCAGGCTGACAACCTTGGCCCAACGCCAAGCTCTGCTGCTGCGCCAGATCATAGATCGCCACCTCAGCCCCGCCACACCAAGCGCTCCACGTCTGGTGGGTCAACGGGAAGGGCGCTGCCGTCGTAGCCAGCGTAAAAACCAGCGCCGTGCCATCGGGGGCCCAACTCAGGTCGCTCAAAAAACGCTCGCCACCCACCAATAACGCTAAGCCACTGCCATCACGCCCCACCAACCAAACCTCGCGCCCCGCGCCGCGCACCAGCGCCAAACGGCTACCATCCGCCGTCGCCGCAAATTCCACCACATCGCTCGCCACCTCGCGTGGTGACCCACCCGCCATATCCACCGCCAACAAACGCCCGCCGCTCAGGTACAAAATTTCCTCAGGCCAACGCAGCGGCGGCGCAAGCGTCACTTCCGCCGTGGGCACCGCCGTCGACGTCAGCGTCGCCAGCGCAGTGGGCACTGTGGTGGGCACCGCCGTGGGTAGCGCTGTTGCCACTTCCGTCGGCACCACGGAGGGCACCATCGTCGCCGTCAGCGTCTCCGTCGGCACCACCGTCGCTTCCACCGTTGCCAACGGCACCGCCACTGCCCCAGAATCAGCGCCACAAGCGCCCAGCATCAGCAGCGCCGAGAACATAAAGAGTAAAACACAGTTTTTGCAACGCATAATAACCTCCGAAGAACAGGAGAACAGGAGAACAGAAGAACAGAAGAACAGAAGAACAGAAGAACAGAAGGACAGGAGAACCAAGGACAGGAGAACTGAACATATACCATACTAACGTCAATCTATGCAGGAAAGTTGCCAGCCTTCATAAGGGAAGCGGATTTTATTGATTGCCCCACTGCTTTGTCACCCTGAGCGCAGCGAAGGGTCTCTCTTCGGCGAGAAGAGACCCTTCGCTGCGCTCAGGGTGACAGGCTGTTGGGATGTTTAAAAGTTTCTGCTTCCCTAAGAGAAAAAGGGTGTGCGCGGGAACTTGGTTCCCGCGCACACCCTTTTCCCCATCCCCCATCGCCCATCCCTTTCGGGTATACAGTTTTTTGCTCCGCCGCTTTCTGATGCGGCGCAACGAGACAGGGTGGTATCTCTCTGGTGTGTAAAGCGTTTTTGAAGTACCTCCAATTCATCGCAACGCTACTGACCTGGCAGGTGGG
>RSAS01000417.1 GCA_003934145.1 Candidatus Viridilinea halotolerans
TTCGACAAGCTCAGCCAACGGGCCGTTGGCTGAGCTTGTCGAAGCCAACGGCCCGCGCCCAGGCGGATCACAGCGCCAAGAAATAGCGGTGCATGCGCTCGTCGTTGGTAAGCTCAGGATGGAAACTCGTGGCCAAAAGGCGACCCTGACGCACGGCGACAATCTCGCCGTCGGCGAGGGTGGCGAGCGGTTGCACCTTCGGCCCCAAGTTTTCAAAACGGGGGGCGCGAATGAAGATGCCGGGCAGTGGTTCTGCGCCAAGATCGGGGGCATTGACTGGGGCCTCAAAGCTATCGAGTTGGCTGCCAAAGGCGTTGCGGCGCACAGTGACATTCATGAGGCCGAGGGAGGGTTGACCGCCGCGTTTGGCATCAAGCAACTCGCGCGCCAAGAGGATGGCCCCGGCGCAGGTGCCCCAAATGGCGAGATCGTGGCCAGCGCGGGCGCAGAGTGGTTCGACCATGCCATACATCGTAAGCAACCGCCCAATGGTGGTACTCTCGCCGCCAGGAATAATCAGGTGGCTGACGGCGGCCAAATGGCGCGGCAAACGCACCTCAAGTGGTTCAAGCCCAAGGCGGCGCAGCATCGCGCTATGTTCACGAAAATCGCCCTGCAGGGCGAGCAGACCAATAGCCATAGAGTTTTTGTAAAGGGTGCGTGAGGGAACCAGGTTCCCTCACGCACCCTTCCGCTGAGAGGGGCGGCAGCCGCCGCCCTGCGGCGGGGGTTCGGGGGAGGCGAAGCCCCAACTACCAACCGCGTTGCGCCATCAGTTGCTCTGCGGGGATCTTGCTGATTTCGATGCCAACCATGGCCTCGCCAAGGCCCTTGCTGACCTGGGCGATGATCTCGGGATCGTTGTAGTGGGTGGTCGCCTCAACAATCGCACGGGCGCGCTTCTGGGGATCGCCGCTCTTAAAGATGCCAGAGCCAACGAAGACGCCATCTACGCCCAATTGCATCATGAGCGCGGCATCGGCGGGGGTAGCGATGCCACCAGCGGCGAAGTTGACGACGGGCATGCGCCCGGTCGCGGCGACTTGGCGCACCAACTCGTAGGGAGCTTGGATGTTTTTGGCATAGACAAAGAGTTCATCGTCGCTCATGCTCTGCAGGCGGCGGACCTCGCTATAGACAGCGCGGGCGTGGCGGACGGCCTCAACCACATTGCCGGTGCCGGCTTCGCCCTTAGTGCGCAACATCGCGGCCCCTTCAGCGACGCGGCGCAGCCCTTCACCAATATTCTTACAGCCGCAGACGAAGGGAATAAGGAACTTATGTTTATTGATGTGGTGCTCCTCGTCAGCCGGAGTCAGCACCTCGCTCTCGTCAATATAGTCAATCCCCAGCGCCTCTAGAATCTGCGCCTCGACGAAATGGCCAATACGCGCCTTCGCCATAACGGGGATCGTCACCGCCGCCTTAATCGCCAGAATCAACTCAGGGTCGCTCATGCGCGCCACGCCACCCTGAGCGCGAATATCGGCAGGCACACGCTCCAAGGCCATCACCGCCACCGCCCCCGCCTCTTCGGCGATGCGCGCCTGCTCAGCGGTGACCACATCCATAATCACGCCACCCTTAAGCATCTGGGCCAGGCCTACCCTCGTCGTCCAGGTAGACTTCTCCATACAGGTACACCTCGTCTGCGGGCCGCACTCAGACGCCACGCGGCATGAGCCACGGCCTCAAGTTAATGGAACGAAGTGTATTTTACCATGAGTGTGGCTTGCGGTGGGATGGGGCCATGCCCCGCTGGTTCATGGGCGGACATAACATTTGCTCGGCAAGTCACGGATAGGTGATTGGGATGCCACGGATGGCCCTCA
>RSAS01000573.1 GCA_003934145.1 Candidatus Viridilinea halotolerans
GCGTGCCACCTCCGCCGCCAATTGGCGCGGACTCGGGTTGGCCCCCGCTGCTTGCGCGTATTCGCCAAAGGCAAAGAGCGACCAGCCTAGGTTCTGCGAGGCGACCACGTAGTCGGCGAATTCAGCGACATCAAAGGCGACCTCGAACATGCCCATGAGACAGGCATCCAGGTGGAGCAGATCAATCCGCACGAGGCCGTTGGCCGTGCCTTCGCGTAGCGCGCTCCGCAACTGGTCAATGGTGAGCATATCGTGCTGGCTCGTCTCGTCCCACGCGATGCCGGTTGTGCCGCCGCCATGGTTGGCAATGTTGAGGTAGTAGTGGTTGGCTGGGTAGTTGCTCTGCCCCCAGGCAATAAAGTCGCTTAGCGTCGCCGGATCGCCCATGTTCAACTCGCCCATCGGCCAGCGGTTGACGCCATCTTGGTAGATGCCATTGGCCTCTACGAGGTAGCGCATGCTATCGTTGAGCAGCGGGCCGTCGCTTAGCACGAGGATGCGTAGATTGTCGCGGGCGGCGGCTTGCAATTCACGCTGCTTCTCGTGCAAAAAGCTGGCAATGTCTTGGTTATCGCCCGCAATGTAGAACATGAGCGTCCAGTCGGCCACCGGATCGATCTGCGCCTCGGCGCGGGCCGCGCCAATGGCAAAACGGCTCACGAGCGCATCGCGGCCAAGGTTGCGTACGGGATCGTAGACGCTGCTCACGACTCCCGGCAGGCTCCCCGAATCGGTCGAGCCGACGACATAGATCGCGTCAGCGGCGTCAATCGCCAAGCCATAGAGCCAATCCTGGCCCTCGCCGCCTAGGTAGGTGGCGTAGCTCAAGGCGCTGCCATCGGGCTGCACTCCTACCAGCACGCCGTCGGGATACTCAGCGCGACAGGGCGCATCGGGGCCACCACAGATCGCGTCCGCCGCGTCAGCGGTAATCGGGAAATCGTTCGACTCGCTCCAGCCCGCAAGGTAGACGGTGCCGTCACGCGCTACCTCGACGTCACGAAAGACTTCGTCAAGTTCGCCACCAATGAAGGTGCTGAAGAGGCGCGTGCGTCCGTCGGCGCTCACCCTGACCAGAAAGCCGTCCCAGCCACCATTGTGGGTTGGGTCGAAGCTGCCAGCGGTCGTGGGAAGATCGGGCGAGTTGGTATTGCCCGTCACATAGACGCTGCCATCGGGGGCGAGGGCGATACCACGGCTGTGATCGCCACCGCTTCCGCCAATGAAGGAGGAGTAGATGAGGCTGCGCCCATCGCTGGCGAGCTTGGCGACAAAGGCGTCAGCATCACCACCATGGCTCGTGTCAAAGCTATTCGGTGACAACGGAAAATCGGGCGAGTAGGTGTCGCCACTCACGTAGGCGTTGCCGGCGCTATCCACCACAATTGCCGTCACCGCATCGGCGTACTCACCACCCAAGCATGTCGCATACTCTAAGGCGCTCCCGGCGGCATTGAAGCGCACCACAAAGCCCTCGTTAGAGCCACAGATAGGATCGGCGACATCGGCAGTCACGGGAAAATCGGGCGACAATGTCTGGCCACCGACATAGGCGCGCCCTTGGGCATCAACGGCAATGGCGAGCGCGTGGTCGTGGCCGCTGCCGCCCAACAGACTGCTGTAGGCCAAGGTGCCATCGGGATGCAACTTGGTCACAAAGGCGTCGTAGCAATCCTCCGGCTCGCGGCCACCCGTGCATGTACCCGTCCTAAAGGTGCGGTCAAACGCGCCGGGCGTAGTGGGGAAATCGGGCGACTGGGTGGCCCCCGCGATGTAGATGCTGCCATCAAGTCCAATCGCCATCCCCATGCGATTATGGTCGGGCGAGGTGAGTTCGTTGCCGCTGCCACCGATGTAGGTGCTGAAGCGCAGCGTGCTCCCATCGGGGGTGAGCGAGGCGACGAAGAGATCGTTGTCGCCCCTGAGTTCATCCTGGAAGGGATTGTGCAGCGGCAGATCCGAAGATCGTGTTGCACCAACAAAGTAGACGTTGCAGAGCGCATCGACCGCCACATCCCATGCCCAATCGTGGCTGTTGCCGCCAAAGAAGGTGCTCCACATCAGATCAGGGTCAATAATCAGCGGCAGTTGCCGATCATAGGCACCGAGCGTAAAGCCAACGCTGCCATCGGCATGGAGCGCAAAGGCGACCGCGACCGGCAGTTGGCCCGTTGCACCATCCTGCCAAGCAATCGGTGCGCTCTCGCGCAGTTGCATACCATTGGCAAAATTGACGAGCAGATCGCCACTGTCGGCCACGACTTCCGGCGTACCGTCGGGGTAGCGCCAACGCAGCAGCGCGGGATCAACCCCCGGAGCGAGCGTATAGGTGCCCTTCAGACGCCCATTGCCGCCGTCGTAGCGCAACGCCACACCAGGGTAGAGTTCGCGGTAGAGTACGGCGGCGTAATTGGGCGCCTGGTAGGTCTGGGCATGGGCCAGAATGTAGTTGCTAGGCCCAGCAAGCTCCTGTTCGCCACTGAGTTCCATCGTCTGTGCGCCAATAAATTCCAATGTAGCCTGCTGCACGCCATTGGCCGTCGGACTCTGCAGCACCAAGCCTTCCGGCGTAAAAAAGGCCATGCCCGCAGCGGTACGGGCGAAGAAGGGGGCGGCAGCATCGGCCTGACCCACATTCTGCTCAAAGCGCAGATCGGCCTGGGCCAACATCTGTTGCGCCGTCTGCGTCGGCGCACGGCAACCCGCCGTCGTCGCCAACGTCAGATCAAAGCGCCCGCCGCCGCTTGGCACCGTATAGGCAAAACTCTGGCGCAAACCACTGACACTCACCTCAAAGGTGACCGTTTGCCCCACCTGGAGATTGAGCGGAGCTTGGTTGAGCGGCAGTTCATAAAACTTGGCGCAAGCGGGGACAGAGGGGCTACTCAGCAGCGGCAATTCAACCGCAGAGCCACTACCGACGCGAGCCATAATGGTGGCGTCTACCATCACCTGCTGATTGACCACCACATAGCCAGAGATGGCGGGGCTACCCGGCGGCAGCGTACCCGTACCAGGGCGCGGCAACGTATCCAGCGTACAATCGGTAACTTGGGCCGCCACCGGCAACATGGGCGGCAACAGCGTCACCAGCAACAGCGCGACCAACAGCGTGAGCGGAATGATGAGGCGTAAGGGGCGTGGCATAGATGACCTCCGGCGGCTTCGTTGAGCTTAAGAACCTTTCTTGTACTATAGAATAGCGTAGCCGCACGTTTGCCGCCGCCAACCGGCGGCGTCCGTTGACCCTCGACATGATCCGCAAACTCCACCATGGGCTAGGCATCCCTGCCGAAATCCTGATCCAGCCTTACACAGCCCATCAGTCGGCGGCGTGAGGTTGGTTAAGCCCCTTGAACGTGGCTCTGTTGTGGCGAACTCTGCCCCACCCCCTACCCGCCAAAGACCATCCACCCGGCCCAGGCTGCTGGTGGTAGCCCTTGCGCCAGTGCTTCGCGTTGGGCATGGGCTAGGGCGCTGGCCGCGTCGCTGTTGCCCTTGGCCAGTGTTTGCGTCAGCGTGTGCATCAACGCTTGTGTGTACTGGTCGTCTACCCGCCAGAGGCCGCCGATTACGGCGGAGGCACCGGCGGCCAGCAGCCCGCGCCCCATGCCAAGCACGCCACCGCCGCGCGCCGCGCCGCGTCCCGTCTCGCAGGCGCTGAGGATCACCAAGGGCGCAGCGCGCAGTTGCAACTGGTAGAGATCGGCCACCGTCATGCGCCCATCGGCCAACTGGAACCAAGAGAAGAGCGGGTTGTCGGCGCGAAAGAGGGCGTGCGTTGCCAGGTGCAGCACGCGACACGTCGCAACCTGTTGCATCAGTTGGCTACCGGTGGCGCTCTGCTCTAGCAGGAGTGTGGTGGGGCAGACTGCCCGCCATGTTTGGGCCACCAGCTCCGCTTCGCGCAAGGCGCCTGGCAGCATGCCCTCGTTAGAGTAGCCCAGCACCAGTGCCTGGGTGTGGTAGTGTGCGTCTGGCCCTCCTGGTGGGCGCAAGGGGCTGGTCTGCACGACGGGGATGGCATCTTCAACCAAGTAGCGCGGACCAGCATAGAGGGCGGCCAGCGGCAGATCGTGCCATGTGGCGGGGAGGCTGAAGACGAGGCGCTGCTCGACACGTTCGTGATGCCGTAGCGGGGCGATCAGCCAAGCGTAGAGGCGCTGCAGCAGCAGACGCTCTTGCGGATGCGCTGCGCCAAGCTGCCCGGTCGCATGCAGATCGCGCAGCATACGCCACGCCTGCAACGCACGCTCCACCTGTGCTTGCGGCGCAAGATCGCGCATCGGGCGAATGGTGTCGCGTTGCACGCAGATGCAATGCACCATCCCGTGCAGAGCGTAGTAGTGAAGCAGCCATGTATCTGGCGCAAGCTGGCCCTGCGCCTCATTCACCCAGCGTTGGGCAGCGGCGGGATCGGCGTGCAACTCGGCAATCTGTCGGGCGGTGTTGCTCGTGGCGGAGGGCAAGAGGTGCGCCGCCTGCATGCGTCGCCAGGCGTCGGCCAGTTCCGCCTCAAGGTGCAAGCGCTCGTTTTGGCTACCATCCGCAGGCAGCGCCGCGTCGAGGGGATGGGCGAGGCGGTGCCAACGTTCGCGCAGCGCCTGCCACTGGGCGTGCGTTGCGCCACTCGTTGGCAGACGCGGGCTTGGATGGCGTGCACCCGCCCGTAGGGTGGCGAGCGCCAAGAGCAGCAGCGTGTTGGCGTCATCGTGGGCCAAGGCGAGCGCCTCGTCATAGACCGGCAGGTAGCGTTCGGCAAACGCAATCGCTGGCTCATCGAGCATAATCTGCTGGCGCACATACTCGATCTGCTGTAGCGCAGCCAGGAGGTGTTGGTGGGCCGCCTGGCGCTCAGCGCCCCGCAGCGCGAGGTGGGCCAGTTCAACCGTTGCTTCAATAGCTACTTCGTGAAGCGCCAGCGCCTGGGCGCGCGCTACAAGTGCGACAAGGTGCGGGCGCACGCTCGCCGGATCGTGTCTGGTCTGGAGCGCGTAGCGCAGGCGTAGCAAGGCCAAACGCGCCTGAAGCGCAGGCGCTTCGTCTAGCACCGGCTGGTTGTTCAGAAAGCGCAGACGCTGCGCCGCTGCCCGTAGGCGGCCTTGGGCCACATCCCACGCCAAGCACTCCAGCAGCAACTCGAGTCTTCGTCCGCCGCTGTTTGGCCCGCCGTGCTGCAAGAGGCGTGCGGCGCGGCGCAACGCCTGATCGATCGGCGCAGCGGCTGCCGCCCCATAGAGATGGCGCAGGGCCGCCGCCTGAATTTGCAGCGCACTCGCCGCCTGGGCGCGCATCCGCGCCCGTCGCAACCCATGTTCCGCCTGGGTTGCCCAATGGAAGGCATCATGGTGCAAATTCAGGGCGTGGTAGAGTTGGGCACGCATCAGGCGCAGAAAGGCCAACTCGCTGCCATTTTGGTTCTGCTGAAAGCCCTGCTCCGCCTGTTCAAGCAGGCGCAACGCCTCGGGGTAGCGCCCACGCCGCCCAGCCAGCAGGCCCAAATTCATATCAAGACGACTCAACTCATCGGCGTAGTCAGCCGCATCGAGGTCGGCACGCGCCGCAAGCAGGTGGGCCTCAGCCTCACTGAAACGCCCCAAACCCTCCAGCGCCAGTGCCAGATTTTGCACCACATGGGCCGCCCGCTCAGGGGCTGGAATCTGCAAAAAGAGCTCCCGACTGCACTGCGCGGCGGCGAGCGCCTCTTGGTAGGCATGGGTGTGAATGGCGAGCGCCGAGAGATTCTGCTCAAGCACGGCAAGAAAGAGCGTCCGCTCTGCGCCCAAGGTGACGCAGAGGAGACGCGCCTCGACGGCAAGCGTTGCGGCTTCGCCAAACAAGCCCAACTCTTGCAGCGTGCCAATGCTGCTGATCAAGACCCGCGCCAGCAGCACATGGTCGGATGCCGCATGCGCAAACGTTGCCGCACGCTCATAGGCAACCCGCGCCTGCTGAAATTCGCCGCAGGAGTGGCTGGCGCTACCACGCATCAGCGCCGTCAACGCAGCCGCCTGGGGCGTCGCCAGCAGATGGGCCAGCGCCTCAGCGATCTGCGTGGTGCGCTCCATCTGTCGGTTGTTGCGTAGCCGCCAGCCATCGGCCCGCTGCTTCAGTATGTAGAGCAGCGGCAGCGTGAGGCGCTCACGAAAGCGCACCAACACCTCCGGCCAAGCCGGCGTCTCCCATGCGCTACAGAGCAGATCAGCCAGCGCCTCATCGTTCATGCGGAGAGGTTCAGTTCGGCAACGACGATCTTCAGTTCCGGTAACGTCAAGAGGAGTTGATAGTGGTCTGGTGGCACATAGCCAAGGTTAAAGTAGCCAAATTCATCAATCACATCCTCCGCCAGCACTTCCGCTGCGCGTTGCAGACTCACCTGTGCCGGTTGCGGCAGCAGGCCCGTAGCGCTCTGGAGCATCCCACGCAGGCTGCCCGCAGCGCCAGCGAGGGCGGGCGTATAGCTGAGTAGCAATTGGAAGCCCTCTACCTGATAATTCCACGTCTGCTCCGCCGCCTCACCGCGCACCACCGGCAGCGGCAAGCCGCGTGGCATCTGCGGCAACGCTTCGAGGATCCGTTGGCCACTGGCACGCAAGCGCTCGATCAGCGTAGGCGCAGGCAGATCCAACGTGGCCTCAGCGAGCAGCGCCAACTCGTCGCGGCATGCGCTACAGGTCGGCAAATGGGCGGTGAGTTGCACCTGCTCCGCCTCGTCGAGCAGATGCTCGTGGTAGCGCAGCCACGCTTCCGCCGCCGGGCAGGCGCTGCGCGGCACCATGGCGTGTAGCATGGCCAACTCCGTGGCTAGGGCTACGGCGGCTTCACGGCATGCACCACACTGCGTGAGGTGCTGGACAATATCTACAGCCGCTTCGCCATCCAGAGCGGCCAAAAGATCGCTAGTACGGATGCGATCGAGGGCGCTGCATCCAGGGATTGGTGATGACATAGGGTCACTCCGCAGCTAATGGTTGGAGGATAAGAGTACACGATTCTTGGTATTCCTCTGCGATCTCCTCATGAACGACAAGAATCCCACGGCCTTCCTCCCCTCTCCCACAACGTGGGAGAGGAGCCGGGGGTGAGGGCCATTCGTGGCAGCCCAAGAGTGTAACGTAAGAAGCCTCGTTTTGAAACCTTGTCCTAACTATAGAATGGTACGCAAAGCGGTTTGCCGCCTCCCCGCCTCCCCGCCTCTTCGCCTCCTCGCCTCACCCCTCGCTGCCACCCAACGCCCGCCGTATACGCTTCAAGAGATTCTCTTTGATCTGCCGCACCATTTCAACATGAGAAAATTCGTCGGGAAACTGAGCCACAATCTGCTGCGGCTTCAACTTTTGCAAAAAGGAGAGCGTAAAGATACGCCGCTCTTGCGGTGTCGCATGCGCTGCCAACCACGTCAGCAGCATCTTAAGGCGCTCTTGATCATCAAGGCGCTGCACAATGGCGCTCTCGGCTGGCGTTAAGGCGAGGTTTGTTGCATAGATCGCCATTTGTTGTTGGAACAATTGTTCTCTCTGTTGTCTTCGCTGTGCATTTTTAATTACTGTTATCGTACATTTTTTGAGGTAGAGTAGAACGCCATCTAACGACTGAAAACGATTAAACCGCTCGCCAGAGAGATATTTTACAAAGAGCAACCAGACATCACTTACGAGATCCATCCGCAGATCAGCATCTCGCTCTGTCCCAAATGGCTTCAGCCAATACGCTACCAACTTTTCAAACTGCTGCACCGCCGCCGTCGCCGCAGCCTGATTCTGCAACAGCAGCCAGCGCCGAAACAGCTCCCAACAGGCTGTGCGCTCAACCGCCTGAACACTGGGCGCTTGCGGCTGCGCCTGATCTCTCCGACACTCTTCAATCACCTGATCGAGCGCTGCCTGCTGGTGGTTGGGCCTTTGCATCGTCGTTGCGCCTTTGTCTGGTAGGGAGAGGCAAGGTGGTTGCATTATAAACGCTCAAGCGCATCTTGCCTACTACATACCTATGCTCTATGGCGGATGCATGGCATAGTTCAACCTAGCGCTACTGCCTATAATCGCAGTAGCCATTTTCCGCAATAGCGCAAACCCCTATGCGCCACGCAAGCGGCGCAATTCCTCGCGTAGTGCATTGAGTTCAGCCTCGGCTAGCGCGCGCGCTTGCGCTTCGGCATGGGCGCGTGCCTCCGCCTCAGTGCGTGCTTGCGCCTCCTCAATGCGCGCTTGATCTGCGGTGCGGGCGCGGGCTTCTGCCTCGGCACGGGCTTGCGCTTCGCTACGGGCGCGTGCCTCCGCCTCGGTGCGCGCTTGCGCCTCCTCAGCACGCAGTTGCGCCTCGTAGATCGCTTGCGCTTCCGCATCGGCGCGCGCTTGCGCTTCGTAGCGAACGCGGGTTTCGGCAAGATCGGCGCGGGCCATCGCGGCCTCCGCAGCTTGCACTACCGTAACGTAGTCGCCAAGCTCGTTGCCCTGCGCGTCGTAGCAGACGACGTGATCGCCCCGTATGCCCAGCCAGAGGTGTGCCACGTCGAGCCAGAGCCGTCCATGCTCATCGCATGGCTGCACCTCGTAGCGCCCACCGACGAGTCGATAGCCGATGAGCCGCAAGCGGCGTACTGGCTTGCGCCCGATCGTATCTACAATCACATACTGGGCAATTCCCACCTGCGCGTAGTGGTCTACTTTGATCACCAGATCGTTCTTGCGCGTCTCGGGTGAGGTGATCTCGATGATCAGCGCCGGGCGTTGCCCCTCTGCGGCCACATCGAAGGTACTCCAATCCTGGCGGGTCGCTAGTCCGGGGATCACCATGAGATCGGGGCCGTGGGCGCGTAGCTCGGCATGATCCCCCGCCACCCGTACATCGCTGAGCACAATCGCTTGGCCTTGCGGTTCAAGCTGGGCGCGCAGGATTTGGGTCAGGTACATGCGGTCAGTCTCGTGGCGGTCGCTATGCACGATGAAGTCTCCCACTTCGGGGTGCAAGACATCTTCAAGGGTGAGTGGCACCTGCTCCA
>RSAS01000875.1 GCA_003934145.1 Candidatus Viridilinea halotolerans
GCGCTCAGCATGACAAGCGCTTTGTGAGCAACAGCGTTCCTTTTGCGGTATTGCGGCAATACCTTTCAAATAAGGACGAGCGTAGACCTCACAGGTCTTTAATGACGGCATCCCAATGCGGCAGGGCAGACCTGTGAGGTCTTATTTGAAACGTATTGGGTCATGGGGTTGCTCCACACCATGCGGGCCAAGAATGGTATGATAGGGTCAATAACGCGTATCAAACGCTTAGGGATGTTTCAAAATCAGCCATTTCAGCTTGACAGTTCGTCGATGATGCGTGAGGCAAAGAGGCGATGATCTCGCACCTTGGCGTCTTCGCGTCCTCGTGTCCTCGTAAACTGTCGAGATGGGTTGAGACATGCCTTATGGGGATGTTATGTCACAATTTCGTTTCGATCAGCGTTGGCTGATTCTTGTTGGTTTGGTTGTGGTTTTAGCCAACGCCAAGGCCCTTCCCTGGCAGGTGGTGACCCTGACGCTGGTGGGGGTGGGCGGTTGGCTGCTCTGGCTCGCCTGGGAAAAGTGGGGCGGTGGCAGTCGCTTGGGGCGCAACACGGGGCGCGTCACCTACTGGCGTGGCCAACGCATCGAACGGCCACCGCTGCCGCGTCAACTACGCCCGACCGCTTGGTACGCCCTCGCCCCCGTGATCGTGATCGCCCTCTTTGGCCTCGCGCTAATCATGGCGGGCTTGGTTGTTTTGTTGAAGGTGTTTGGGCTCTGATGTTGCCACTGCACGGTAGGGGTTTGGGGGCATGGCCCAATACGTTTCAAATAAGACCTCACAGGTCTGCTCTTCTGCACGGGAACGCCATCAGCAAAGACCTGTGAGGTCTATGCTCTCCCTTATTTGAAAGGTATTGGGGCATGGCCCCCGAACATCCCCCTTTTCGTTTGGTTTTGGCGGCTTTGCCGCCAAAACCAAACGAAAAACAAAGATGAATCACCAAGGGCGGTGCCAAATTTGGCACCGCCCCTGGCGAGAGAGGAGAAGGAGATGCTTTCAGTATAGCATCCCTTCACCGCTTTGCATGTGTGCTAGATTACATGCTACATTAAATTGGCTTAATCTTCAGCGACAAGGCTTAACCTTATGAGCTTTCTTGATGGTCTGTTGCAGCGCAAGGGTCTGATTACCGAACGTCAGGATGCCCTGCTGGCTGAGTTGCGCACGGTGCTGGAGCAACTCTTGGTTGCGTTTGAACGCTTTGGCGCTGATGCTGATCCCGCCGACCAGCGGACGGTGCAGGATACGCTGGAGCATCTGGAGGAGCTTTTTCTGATTGTCGTCGCTGGTGAGTTTAATTCGGGTAAATCGAGTTTCGTGAATGCGCTCTTGGGTGAGCAGGTGTTGCCCGAAGGGGTGACGCCAACGACCGATGCGATTACGCTGCTCCGCCACGGCGATGAGGTGACAAGCGAAATTCGTTCAGGTGGCCTGCGCGTGACGACCTTCCCCGCCGATGTGTTGC
Source organism: Candidatus Viridilinea halotolerans (assembly GCA_003934145.1). Taxonomy (GTDB): domain Bacteria; phylum Chloroflexota; class Chloroflexia; order Chloroflexales; family Chloroflexaceae; genus Viridilinea; species Viridilinea halotolerans. The sequence goes on from RSAS01000875.1 coordinate 1,476, forward strand.
GCCAGTTGACGATTGTTGATACGCCGGGTACCAATGCGGTTATTCGCTACCACGAGCAACTCACCCGCGAGTTCATTCCGCGCGCCGATCTGGTGCTCTTTGCCACCTCAGCCGATCGCCCCTTCACCGAGAGCGAGCGTGGCTTCCTTGAACTGATCAAGGAGTGGGGCAAAAAGATTACGATTGTGCTCAACAAGGTGGATATTCTGGATGCACAGGAGCGCGAGCAGGTGGTGAGTTTCATCCGCGAGCATGCGCGCACGCTACTCGGCGTCACCCCCGACATCTTCCCCGTTTCGGCGCGCCTCGCTTCGCGCGCCCGCCAGAACGAAGGGGCCGAACGCGAACGGCTCTGGGAGGCGAGCCTCTTTGGGGCGGTGGAACACTATGTGATTGATACGCTTGATGAAGAGACGCGCGTGCGCCTCAAGTTGCTCTCGCCGCTCGGCGTCGCCCGACGGCTCAGCGGTAAGTATATGGGGGTCACCGAGGCGCGCCTGCAGACGCTGCGCGAGGATTTGACCACCATGGACAATGTGGATCAGCAGTTGGAGATGTTCAAAGCGGATCTCAACAATGATGTCAAATACTACCTGGGCGAAGTTGATGAGATTTTGCAGCAATTTGTACAGCGCGGCGACGCCTTTTTTGAGGAACACATTCGCCTAGCGCGACTACGCGATCTGATGAACAGCGAACAGTTCGGCAAGCACTTCGAAAAGGAAGTCGTCGGCGACCTGAACGAGCAGATTGACACCAGGGTGCAGACGCTGATTGATTGGCTGATCGAAAAGAATCTGCGCCTGCAACAAAGTATTGATGAGTATATTAAACGCAGATCGAGCCAGCACAGCGAACGACTGATTGGCAGCGTCGGTGGCAACTTCGACTACAACCGGCGCGCCCTGCTCGACTCGCTCGGACGCACCGCCAGTGAAGTGGTGGCGACCTACGACAAGCAGCGTGAGTCGGCGGCGCTGGCCGAGGAGGTGCGCGGCTCGCTGGCGGCCACCGCCATCACCCATGTGGGCGCGGTGGGCCTGGGCGCCGTCGTGGTCACCCTGGCACAGGCCGTCTGGCTCGACTTTACCGGCATTCTCGCGGCGACGGCGATGGCCATTGGTGGTTTTGCGCTCTTGCCCGCCAAGAAGCGCCAAGCGAAGCGCGCCCTGCGCACCCGCGTAGACGAGATGCGCGAGCAGTTGCGCCTGGGGATTACAAAGCAATTTGACCGCGAAGTGGAGCGCTCCATCGGTCAGATCCGTGAGCGCAACGCCCCCTTTACCCGTTTCGTACGGTCGCAGCGCAGCCAACTGAGTGAACTGCAACAGCGTTTCGCCGATATCGATACGAGCCTGGGGCGGCTTCAGAAGGAGATCGAAACATGATCAACCGCCGTTTTGCCATGTTTGCTTGGGTCAACGTCGCCTACAATCTCTTCGTCATCCTTGGCGGTGCCTTCGTGCGCGCCACCGGCTCCGGCGCGGGCTGTGGCGACCACTGGCCGCTCTGTGATGGCCAAGTCATTCCGCGCGACCCTAGCGTCGAAATGATGATCGAGTTTGGCCATCGCCTTACGAGCGGCTTGGCCCTCATTGGCACGCTGATTATGCTGATCTGGGCCTGGCGCACCTTTGCGCCGGGGCACATCCTGCGCCGCTCCACTAGCGTCGCCATGGCCTTCATGATCATCGAAGCGCTGCTAGGCGCGGCGCTCGTCATCCTGCAACTCGTGGCCATGGACACCTCGCTCAACCGGGCACTGATGATGGCGCTGCACCTCGTCAACACCTTCCTGCTGCTGGGTGCGCTGACAATGAACGCTTGGTGGGCATCGGGCGGCGCACCGATCAGCCTTCAGGGGCGCGGGCGCTTGCTCTGGCTCTTAGGGGTTGGCATGGTCGGCGTCTGTCTGGTCGGGGCCAGCGGGGCGGTCACCGCGCTGGGCGACACGCTTTTGCACCATGGGGCACTACCGGGCGGCATTGCGCAACCGATCACCCGCGACGCGCACCCGCTGGTGCAGATGCGTCTCTTCCATCCTATCATTGGGCTACTGGTGGGCGTCTACACGCTCTATCTGGGCAGCATGGTCACCCGTCTCTGCCCCAGCGCCCCGGCGCGACGTTTCACCATAGGGCTGGTGGCGCTCTTCTTCGTCCAGATCATCCTGGGCGGCCTGACCGTCGCGCTGCGCGCCCCCATCTGGCTGCAACTGCTGCACCTCTTCATGGCCGACCTCGTCTGGATCTGCCTTGTGCTGCTCAGTGCCGTTGCGCTGGCCAAAACGGAGGAACGCCATGGCCATGCAGCAATACCCCAAAGCCGTCAAGCGCCTGATACGCGCCTACGCAGCCCAGGCCTATGAGTTGGTGGGTGTGCGCTCTTGCCCCTCACCCCCGGTTCCCCTTCGACTACGCTCAGGGCACCGTCTCTCCTGCAAGCGGGTTTAATGATGAACAGAGCATTTGCTTAAAAAATACTGCTGGTTTATTCCCCTGGGAGCGCGGGCGTCCCGCCCGCGCTCCCAGGGCCACGCATGCATAAACCAGCAGTATCTTAAAAGACTACAAATAGGCGCTGGGAATGCCCTGAATGGCCATCACCCCCCTATCCCCTCTCCCACGTTGTGGGAGAGGGGATAGGGGGGTGAAATGTCATTGCCCACCTGCCCAGCGAATCATGCCCCCTTATGCGAAAGGTATTGGGGCATGCAAAGGGGATACCCCTTCTCACCCTTCTATCAGCTTTGAGTCACCATCCGTTCATGCGCCTGCGCCGGATGGCGTACACAGGTGCCGTTTTTTTACACGAAGCAAGAATGCCCCTATCCCCTATCCCCTATCCCCCATCCCCTATCCCCCATCCCCTAAAAAAGAGGTTTGCTGTGATCAACATGCTGCGTCGCCTTAGCCTGATGGCTCTTTTGGGCTTGGTGCTCACTGCGGGCCTCACGGCCCAGCGCTCGGCGGCGACGGAAGCCCCGAGCTACATCCCCGACCAAGTGGTCTTGACGCCGCCCGCTTTCGCTGAGGCGGAGGCGCTGCTGCTTGAGGCGGTGGACGGCGGGTGGCTCGCGCCGGTCGCGGCGCCGCCGCGCCCCTTTACCCATGTCCTGTTGCGCTGGGAGGCCCTCCATCCCGAAGATGCACTGTTGCAACTGGAACTGCGGGCAAGCCACGATGGCTATGACTGGACACCATGGGGGCTGTTGTTGGCAAATGATGACCTCTGGCAGCCCGAAGATGGCCCTGAGGTCTTTTGGAGCCAAGAACTCTACGCGGGTGAGGGGATGCGCTTCTGGCAGGTACGGGTGCAGGTGGCCCCCAATGGCGCTGGGGCCTGGCCGGAGCTGCGCCGTATTGAAGTGCATAGTGTCGATGCCCGCTTTGGCCCCGCTGAACCCGCTGCGCAGCCCGAGGCGACGGCGAATTTGGCGAGCACGGGTCGCCCTGCCGTCGTTTCGCGCACCGCCTGGGGCAACCCCGATGGCCAAGGCAGTCGCGCCCGCCCCGCCTATCGCACGGTGACCCACATGGTCGTCCATCACACCGCCGAGAGCAATAGTCTGCGTGCGGGCCAAACCTGGGCCGACCGTGTGCGAGCGATCTGGTCGTTCCACACGATTACGCGTGGTTGGGGCGATATTGGCTATAACTATTTGATCGATCCTACGGGCGTGATCTACGAGGGGCGCGCCGGGGGCGACGATGCCGTCGGGTTTCACGATACGGCCAACTATGGCTCGATGGGGGTGGCGCTGATTGGCTCCTACAGTACGGTTGATCCGCCCGCCGCCGCCTTTACGAGCCTCGTCGATCTCTTGGCATGGAAGGCGGCGCAGCGCGACATCAATCCGCTCGGCAGTTCCTACTACCACGGCTGCACCTTAAGCAGCCTCTGTCGCAACTACACGCCCAACGCGGTGCTGGCCAACATTACCGGCCACCGCCAAGTGACGCCCAACCACACCACCTGCCCCGGCGACCGTTTCGCCAGCCGCTTGCCGGAGTTGCGCCAGCGCGTCCAAGCGCAACTCGTCCCGCCCGCGCAGCGCCTCGAACTGAGTGACGTGCGCTACGAACACACCAGCCTAGCGGCGGGCGAACTGCTCAAGGTGATCTTCACGGTACACAACACGGGCCGCGAAGCGGTGGTGGGCCAAGCGCCCGAAGCGGCGCCCTTGGGCCTCGTTCCCGCCCAACTCACTCTGGAAGAGAGCCACGTCTACGACGAGGGCGAATGTTTCATGAGTAACCCGGCCTTTCCTAAAGAAGAGGGGCGCTTCCGCGTGCTGCTAGGGCCAGTGGAGGCAGAGCGCCAGCCCGGTTGCGCCGAAGCGACCGGCGGCTACCCGTGGCGTTGGGGCATCAGCGGCACCCTGGAACCGGGCGCAAGCCGCGAGTTGGTGGGCTATGTGCGCCTGCGCACGCCGGGCACCTTCACGCTGCAAGCGGGCATCATTCATGAATATGTGGCCTACATGGCCCAAGCGGTGGCCCCGACAACGATTGTTGTTGCAGCAGAACGCCATCCACCGCTGCCCACCGCCTACGACGCGACCCTGCGCCCGCTGGCCCACGTCTACCACTTGGGCCACGTCCCCACCAATCTGCTCGCCCGCAGCAACGACGCTACCGCCGTGCTACGCGGTGCTTACGTCGGCGGCTTCGCGTGGGACGGCAGCCCGCAACAGTGGGAACAAGGTCCCCTCCCTGAGGTGAGCAACTTCTATGTCGTCGAGCAGACGCGGGTCTTTGTTGCGCCAGAAGCCGGAACGTATCGCCTCCAGGTGAGTACCAACGGCGCAGCGTGGCTCTGGGTCAACGGGCAACTCATCGTCAGCCAGAGCAACCACGGCACAACCCAGAGCCACACCGGCAGCGTGACGCTGCCGGCAGGACGGCACACTCTTGCCTTCAAGATGTTCACGCTCACCGGCGCGGCCAGTGCGGGCTACCAGATCCAAGCGCCCGGTCAAGAGCAATTCGCCCCCGTGCAGGAAGGGTTGCTCGCCCCCGCCAGCAACGGCAGCCCCCTGGCGCTGCACCTCGCCGCCGACGACCTGGGGGGTAGCGGCATCCAGACACTGCATGTTGCGCTCAACGACGGCCCCTGGCAGGAGTTTAACGCACCCTTTGCCACTATCAGCGACCTAGCGAGCGGCACGAATCTTGTGCGCTACCGGGCAGTGGATCAGGCAGGCAACCCCTCGGCAGAACACCAGATCAGCGTGATACGCACTGTGGCTGCCCCGCGCCACCAGATCTACTTGCCCCTAGTGGCAACACCGTAGCGCCACCAAGGGCGGGGGGCTTGGGGGCTTGGCCCCATACGCATTAACGTAAGCCCCCGGCGGGGGTTTGGGGGAGGCTGCGCCTCCCCCAAACCCCCCGCCTGCCAGGCATCACGTCCCCGCGCCCAACAACTCTTCCACCAACAAGAGCAGATCACGCAACGGCACCGGCTTGCTCAGGTAGCGGTCGGCCCCGGCGTCTAGGCAACGCTCGCGGTCGCCGGGCATGGCCAGGGTGGTGAGTGCAATAATCGGGATCTTGTGCAGCGCCACGCTCTGGCGCATCTGCTGCATCAGTTCGATGCCGCTCATGGCGTGCAGGCGCACATCGGTAATGACGAGGCATGGCGGCGTTTCACGCATATGCGCCAGCGCCTCTTCGCCCGACTCGGCCACGATGACGTTGTAGGCATAGTGGTTGAAGAGATCGCTGAGCATCTGCGCGGTGGGCTGATGATCCTCGATCAGCAGCAACGGGGCCGCTTGGGCAGCAGCGGGTGGCCCATCGCGTAGTGGCAGATCATACCGCACCGGCTCGCTCTCCACCGGATTGAGCGCACCACTGTGGGCCAGTTTTTCCTGCTCGTCGCCGAGCCAGGGTAGCGTAAGCGTAAACTGGCTGCCCTGGCCAACTTCACTGGTGACCACCAGACCACCACCGTGCAGTTCGGTCAGTTGCGAAACCAAGGCCAAACCCAAACCACTGCCCTTGTGCTGCTGCTGAAATTCATTCTGGATCTGCACAAAGGGCTGAAAAAGGCGCGTCAGATCCTCGGCGCTAATGCCAATCCCTGTATCCCAAACGGTCAAACTGACCGCCTGAGCCGCGAGGTTGCCCTCCACCTTCAGGCCGATCCTGCCCCGCGTCGGCGTAAACTTGATCGCATTCGAGAGCAGATTGATCAACATTTGGCGCAAGCGTTGCATATCGGCACGCACAAAATTGACTTGGGTTTCAATCTCACATTCAACTGTGATCTGCTTGCGCAGCGCCAAATCTTTAAGTATACGCAGGCTCGAATCGCAGACGAGGTGAATCGGGATCAGCGTGGGCTGAATTTTGAAGTTCCCCGCCTCGATCTTCGCCAGATCGAGGAAATCGTTGATCAGGCCAAGGAGGTGACGGCCACTTTCGTTGATGCGCTGCACCATGTCAATCTGTTCGGGCGAAAGATTGCCGACCAACTGGGCGCGCATCAGGTCGGCGATGCCCAGGATCGCCGTGAGCGGCGTGCGCACCTCGTGACTCATGCCCGCCAAAAATTCATCCTTGAGCCGCGTCGCCCGTTGCAGGTCGGCATTCATGCGCGCCAGCACCACATTCTGGCGCAACACCTGATCTTTGAGCAGTTGCAATTCGTTGCGCTGCTGCGTGAGCATCTGCTCGCGCAGGCCGCGTTCGGTCACATCGGTCACAACTTGGATCAAGCCATCCACTGTGCCATTCGCACCAAACTTAGGCAGCGTCAAGAGATCGAGGTAACGCATGCCACCCGGCCCGCTCCGATTGATGTCACTCAGCAAAAAGCGCTCTTGCGCCCCCGTCAGCACCGCCACGAGGCTCTCTTCGTTGCCATAGAGTTCAGGCAAGAGATCGAGCAGCGCCTGGCCCGCCAAAGGCTCCGTAGCGCCCAGCAACTCCGTATGGCCTGCCACCGCATTGACGCACAAGGTCGCATCAACGCCCAAGTAGGCACTGGTATTCGCCGCCAAAATCTGTGGCGCGATGGTGTGAAACCAGGTATTTTCCTTTTGTGTCATGGGGTAGAGCCTCCTGCGTGGTTCGTAGTAGGGGCTTTAGCCCCGTAAGCAACCCTTGGACGGCGCTAAAGCGCCTACTACAAGCGGGTTTTGGGGCATCCCCAAGCTTAACTTAATGCGTATGGCGCACCCCCGCCGGATTCATAGGCGGACAGAAAATGTGTGCATTGCCCCCAAAAACCGCATTGCAACGCCAAGAACCTCGAAGCCTCCCCCCCTCTCCCGCAACGCGGGAGAGGGGGCAGGGGGTGAGGGCCATTACAGGGCATCCCAATCGCCTATCCGTGGCGCATGTTCTGTCCGCCGTTAATTTTCGCCGGCTGGCCCGCCAGAGGCTTATGTTAGGGAAGCGGATTTTATTGATTGCCCCGTCGCTTTGTCACCCTGAGTACCAAGTGGCTCGCGGGCCAGTGGCCCCGTGAGAAACAAAAATTCTGTCACCCTGAGCGCAGCGAA
>RSAS01000315.1 GCA_003934145.1 Candidatus Viridilinea halotolerans
GGGCGGGGGTCGGGGATCGGGGGTCGGAGGCGGGGGTGCGGGAGGCAGGGGTCAGGGGGCGGGGATCAGGGGTCAGGGGGCGGGAGGCGGAGGGATACGGGCTGGGTGGGGGGGCGGGGATGCGTTGGCGGCCTTGGCAGCGCGGGCAGATGGTGAAGCCGTTGCCGGCGCAGGGTTGGCAGGCGATAACGCGGGTGGGGCCGGGGAGGTGGACGCGCCCGCCGGGGTTGTCGGTGAAGGATTCGGCGGTGGGCAGGGGGAGATCCCAGGGGGCGAGTTCGCGTTCGACAGGGAAGACTTCGGCGTCGCGGTCGGGTTGTTCGTCGTCTTCGGGGGGTTCGCGCCGTTCGTAGAGGATGCGCAGGCGGTAGAAGTAGACGTTGCGGCTGGTGACTTTGTGCAGGCGGGCGAGACGACCAAGGAGCGGTGTGCGCCGCCAACGATCCTGGGCGGCCCATTGGTCGAGCAGTGCGCCAACGAACGTGGGGTCGCGCAGGTCGTCGGCGCGGCGGTGGGTGCGATCAAGGATCACTTGGTCTAGGTCGGGGGCGAGGAGGCGTTCGAGCGGGTTGGGTTCGACGCCGCTGGCTTGCAGTTCGATGGGGCGGGTGAAGGTGGAGGGCGCACCGATGCGCTGGGTCTTGGTCTCGTGGCGGGCGATGATCTGGCGTAGTTCGGCGGCGGGGAGCGCGGCGGTGGGGTAGCGGTCGCTGGGGTCGAGGGCGAGCATGGTGCGGAGGACACGATCGACTTCGGGGGGCAGGCCTTCGACGCCGCGTTCGGCCAAAGGGATGGGGGGCGAGAATTCGTCCTTGTCGGCGAGGCTGGGGACGTTGTGCCAGGGGAGTTCGCCGCTGAGCATGTGGTAGAGGACAACGCCGAGGCTAAAGATGTCGGAGAGGTGGGTGACGTTGGCGGCGGATTGGGCGTGTTCGGGCGAGTGGAAGCCGCTGGTGCCCATAACCGTGTCGGCTTGGGTGATGGGCTGGGCGGCGTCGCGGGCGATGCCAAAGTCGGAGAGGAGGGCGCGGCGGGTCTGCTCTTCGATGAGGATATTGGCGGGCGAGACATCGCGGTGGACGATGCCACGGGTATGGGCATAATCGAGCGCGGCGGCGATCTGGGTGAAGATGGCGCAGGCGTCGGGGAGGCTGAGGTGGTGGCGGGCGGCAAGCAGATCGCGCAGGGATTGGCCCTCGATCAACTCCATAACGGCATAGAAATAGGGCTCGCACTGGCCATAGTCGAGCAGTTGAACCGTGTTGGCATGGCGCAGACGTGCGGCGATCACCGCCTCGCGCTTAAAGCGGCGGACGGTCTCGCGCTCTTGGCTCATGAGCACCTTAATGGCGACGGCGTGTTCGCCAAGGTAGGCGTGGCGGGCCAGCCAGACTTCGCTGCTGGCACCGCGGCCAAGTTCGCGCTCGAGGCGGTAGTTGCCTATTTGGGCGGGGAGGGGCATAGGAAGGAGGAAGGAGGAAGGTGGAAGGTGGAAGGAGGAAGGTGGAAGGTGGAAGGAGGAAGGTGGAAGGTGGAAGGAGGAGGGAGGAAGGTGGAGGGAGGAAGGTGGAAGGTGGAAGGTGGAAGGTGGAAGGTGGTATACAGTTTTTGCGAAGCTTTGGATGCGGTGTAAAGGGTTTTCTGATGTAAAGCGGACAACCAACCTGCTAGGTGCGCGCCGTGCAGCCGCCATTCATACCTCTACACATCCACCGGCGCGCACCTGGCAGGTTTTGGGGGCGGCCAAAGGTTCATGAGACCTAGCAGGTGGGGCGCGGTAGAATCTTTGGCGTACCGCCAGCGGCTGCACGCGCCCCACCTGCCAGGTCTAACGCTTTACACAGCAAGAGATGCTTCCTTTCCTAAAGCCTGAAAGCTGCTTTCTGAAACCATCCCCTACTGATCCAACAAGTTCTTAAGCAGATCGTCGTCATCATCTTCTTCGCGCGCAGTTTGGCGCGGGGGGGGTGAGGCTGGCGGTGGTTGGTTGCTGTCGGCGGGGGGGAGGCGGGCGAAGCGTTCGTAGGCGCTGCGGCGGTGGCGGTAGGCGCGCCGGTTGGTGCGGCGGCGGTTGGTGCGCCAGTCGTTGAAGGCGAAGCCTAAGAGCGCTAAGAGGCTCATGGCGAAGGCGAAGGCGGCAATGTAGGGAATCCAGGGGGTGGCGACCTGCGCTAGTTGGGTGGCGGCGGCCCCGATGAGGCTGAGGTCGTCGCTGGTGAGCCCAGGGATGAGGCTGGGGCGCACGCCGGGGGTTGGCGTTGGTGGGGCTGCGTTTGCGCCGAGAATGGGGGCCATGGGCAGGCCGCAGAGGGCCGCGACGCCGCCGGCGGCGCGCAGTTCGCGCCCCAGTAGCCCTAAGCGCACCTGGGCCTGGAGCGGCGCGTCGAGGGGCTGCATGGGGGCCAATTCGAAGCGCGCCCGCTCGAAGTATTGCACCGTCGTGGGGACGCCCGTTTCCGGGTGATCCTCGTTGAGTGCGCCCGAAATGGGGTAGCCAAAACGGGCCAAGCCGCCGTGCTGCGCGTAGAAGGCGCGGAAGCGACTATCGCCAAAGGCGGTGGGGTCGTCTAGGTCGGTGCGGCGCTCGATGGGGCGACCGGGGTAGCGCTGCGTGAAACTGTAGGTACCGAGTTGGCTGCCGGTGATGCGATAGGGCCACGGCAGCGTGTCGTGCAGTTCGAGGCGTTGACGCTCGGTGTAGAGTACGGGGAGGGTGGTGGTGCAATCGCCCGCGAGTTCAAGGACGGGAACGTCCAAGGGCAGGCCCAGGGTGGTAAGCGCTGCGCTGGGGCCCAACATCAGGTAGTGTTGCGCAAAATCGCCGGTAATGGGCGTCGTGGGGGCTTCGGCGAGCAGCAACGGCGGACAGACCGTCATGGGCGCTGCGGGCGGGCTTGGGGCGACTTGGCGCAGCCCGTCGGGATCGCGCATCATCGTGCGCACATGGCTGATCAGCGCCGCGTTGCTACCGGACGGAATGGGGGCGGGCCGGGTATCGGCGTCAATATGCATAGTTGGCAGGTAGCGATAGCCGGTCACGCGCACGGTTCCGTCGGTGGCGCGGGCTATACCTACGTAGAAGATAACCGAAGTCGCACTATAGTGCTGGGCTTGGAAGGCACCTTGCGAAGCGAGGAAGTTGGCTAGACTATAGATTACCAGAGTTTGCCTTCCGTTGTGGGCGATCCATGCGACGGGTTGGAGGGTGTGGGACTGTGCGCCCAGAATGACATCGGCACCAGCGGCGGCGAGTTGCTGCGCAGCTTCCCGCTGGCTGGCATCGGGATCAGACTGATACTCAAAGCCCCAATGGGCTGCCACGACCACCAGATCGGTTGCGGCTTGGGCTTGGCGTACCGCCGCAAGGATCTCTTCGCGCACACTGCCCTGTTCGCCGTAGCGATTGCTGGCATAGAGCAGATTGACCTGCTTGAAGGGATCGGGAATATCGTTCGTGCCCCAGGTGGCGGCAATGAAACCAATAGTGATTTGGGCATCGCCGCGCGTCAGCGTGATGGGCAGAAAAGGGGGGCGCTCGGGGCTCTGGCTGCGCACGGCGCCGTGGTGGAGGATATTATTGGCGTCGAGAACATCAAGGGTCGCATCAAGGCCAGTGGGACCACGATCCAGAATGTGGTTATTGGCGGTAGAGACAAGGCCAATGCCCGCCGCACGCAGCGCCGTGGCCAGAGCGGGATTGTAGTTGAACTGCGGATAACCAGTGTAGCCGGCGCCGGCCACCATTGCGCCGTCGAAATTGGTATAGGCCAGATCGGCGGCGCGCAAGAAGGGGCGCACATGGTCGAAGAGCAGGTCGTAACCTTGGACCTCGCCCACGGCTTGGATATTCTCGTGCGGAAAGGTATCACCCGTCGCCGCGAGCGTGAAATGGACTTCGCTCACCCCGTCGCCGCAGCGATTGGCTTCCAGCAGGGGCTGCGTCAAGTCAGCGGGTTGCTGGGCGTGCGCCGGGCGGATGAAGGGCAAGAGGAGCCACATCAGACCGAAAATGGTTATGGCCAAAGATCGCTTGAAACTGCTTGTTAAATAGCGTATGCTGCTAGGCATGGGGGCTTTCAGGTAAGACGGGTTTTTTGACGCAAAGGCGCAAAGACGCAAAGGCGCAACGTTTTTGACGTAGGTACGCCAACCCTTAGACATGGTTTCAGAAAGAGGCTTCTCACGTTACACTCTTGGGATGCCACGGATGGCCCTCACCCCCTGCCCCCTCTCCCACGTTGTGGGAGAGGGGGGAAGGCATCGAGATTCTTGGCGTTGCAATGCGGTTCTTGCGGGCAACGCACACGTTTTCTGTCCGCCCGTGAACCCGCAAGCGGGAGAGGGGGAACTACGTTGCCACCGCGCCATACCATGGTTTACAGAAAGGTTAGGTCTATGCTTGCTGCCATCCTCGGCGTGATCGTCGGCTTTTTCGGCTGGTTCTTTGTACGCTACATCCTCTTCAGTTTCTACACAGTTGATCAGAATGAACGGGCGGTGAAGACGATCTTTGGGCGGGCGGAGCGGTTACCGATTGCCGACGGCGCGGATGATCCCTTCACCGAGTATTTGCGCCCAGAGGAGCGGGAGCGCTACAAGTTTCCGCAGTTGCGGGTCATTCAACCGGGTGGCCCCTATTTTAAGCTACCTTGGGAGCGTGTCCATAAGGTTTCGATTGCGACGCAGACGACCAATATGGCGCTTGATCTTGAAGATCCCAGGGCGAACCGGAATGGCTCGATGTTGGATGCGGTCACGAAAGACCAACTCAACGTGGGTTTACGGGGCCAGATTCGCTACCGTGTATCGGAACGGCATCTCTATGCGTACCTTTTTGGTGTGAAGAATCCCATCATTCATGTGATGGGCTATTTTATTAGCATTTTGCGCGAACGCATCGCCAACTTTGAGGCCCCCAAACGCGCAGTCGATCTTGCGAATCTAGCCTCGCAGCCGCCCGATGCGAGTGCGGTGTCGGGGGTGTCGCTCAACGATCTGCGCAAGAACCTGCGCGACCTGAATGAGCATATGGATCGTGAATGTCTCTCGTCGCCGGCGCGCTACGGGGTTATGCTGGATGCCTCGTTGATCACCGAGATTGACGCACCGGGTGATGTGGAGTCGGCGATGGCGGCGATCAACACCGCGCACAACCATGTCTCTTCGGACATCAGTTTAGCCCATGCCGGGGCGGACCAGACGATTGTGCAGTCGAAGCGTGCGGTGGAGATCGAGACATTGAAGGCGCATGCCGAAGTTGAGCCGCTGCTGGCATTGGCCCGCGAATTGAGTACGCTGAAGGCAAGCGGCCCGGTGGCGCTGCCCGCCTACCTGCGCAATGTGCGCCTGGGCCTCTTCCGCCAGGCCGAGCGCGTGATCATGGAGGTGAAAAATGGTTGACTTCGGCATTTTCGTCACTACGGCAATGACCACCTTCATCATCTGTTTTGTCTTGATACCGATCTTGCTTGGCTTTGTGCGTCTCTTCGGCATCTACGCGATTGTCAACGAAGGGACGTGCCACGTCTACACGCTCTTCGGCAAAGTCATTGGCGTCCTGAGCGAGCCGGGGCTGTACATACTGCCCATCCAACTGGGTCCGCAGGCCTTTATTATCCACTTCTTCGGACGTTGCAACGTCTTGGATATGCGTCTGGATCAGCGCTACCTGCGCAGCCAGCCGGTCAACTCGGAGGAGGGCGCACCGATGGGGATTGGGGTCTGGTACGAGATGCGCATCTGTGATCCAGTGTCGTACCTCTTCAAGAACGCCGATCCGCAGGGTTCGTTGGCGGCAAACGTGAGCAACACGGTGGTACGCACCTTGAGCAACATGCCGCTCAACGAGATGCTCGAAGATCGTCACCCAATGAGCCAAGCGGTACGGGCGGAAGTCTCGCCCAAATCGAGCGAATGGGGCTACAGCTTAGGTTCCGTCTACATACGCAAAGTCCACTTCCGTGACATAGAGATGACCCGTCAGATCGAGGCCAAAGTGGTCAACAGGTTACGTCAAGTCACTTCGGCAATTCTACAGGATGGGGCGAACCAGGTGAGCATCATCACCAACACTGCCGAGCGGCAAGCGGCGATTGAGTTTGCGCGTGCGCAAGCCATTCGTCCGCAGATCCTGGGCCAAGCCTTGCGCCAGATCGGGGCCGACAAGGAGGTGGCCGACGCACTCTTCTCGATTCTGGAAATCCAGAACTTAGCGGAGAGTGAAGCGTTGGTGACACTGATACCGGAGGGGAAGGAGTTATTGCCACAGTTGCTGGCGGCGACGGAGGAGAAGGGGAAGTAGGAGTTTAGGGCGGATAGATGATGGGAGCGACATGGACGGCTCTCACCTCTCAGGTAGTATCCTCTCCATAATCACGGGATCAGCCCAGGTGTGTCGAGGCGCATTGCCATGCCCATGGCTCCCGATCTCGCTCACGCGGTCGCCTGGGCCGGGGCCGCGCGCCGCACGGCGCACATGGGCCAATACCTTTCAAATAAGGGAGAGCATAGACCTCACAGGTCTTTGCTGATGGCGTTCCAGTGCAGAAGAGCAGACCTGTGAGGTCTTATTTGAAACGTATTGGCACCATGGGCCCCATCGCCTCGCTTCGAGACGATGGGGCCCGTGGTTAGCCCGCTGGCTGTGCCGCTGGCTGTGCCGCTCGGCCAGCCCGCACCGCAATGCGCTCGGCCAGCGATGGCGTCGTCTCTGGGCTGACCAGCCGACCATGGATGGAGTGGAACATGCTCACGCCGAGCTTCGCGGCGGTCACGGCGATGGTCTGGAAGGTGTCCCAGGCACGCGCACCCGCCCGCGATTGCGGCCCGAAGCTCACACGGTGCGCTGAGCTTGTCGAAGCGTCGCGTTTGCGCACCCGCCGTCGGGCGCTGACGCAACCGAGTTCCATGTCGTTGTTATGCAGGGGGAGCTTCGGATGATCGAGAACGGCCAACAACTCCGCCCGCTTGTCGGCAGTCATGGCCATGCGATCATCCAAGGCAGCGTACCCCGTATCTTCGCCTATCAAGGTGTCGAAGGCATCGTGGAGCCGCGCCCGCTCCTCCTCACTGGGGGCGGTACGATAGGCCAGCAGTCGGCGGTAGAGCGCCCAATAGTCTTTGCGAAACGGTTCCAGCAACCCTTGGTGGTGCGGAATCTGCGGATGCAATTTTGTGTAGAGCCGCCATTCATGCACCCAGCAGAGGGCATGGGTGGTCGTCACCCGATCATAGGCCGCCGCATCGTCACTCAGCAGGATGGGCACGACCGGCACTTCCGTCTGGGCGTGGTAGGCCGCCACCGCCAGGGCGTCCCAGACGGTTTGTTGCTGCTGCCGCCCCAGGGTGATGCCGTGGTCTTTCAGGTGCTGACGCAGGTCGGCTTCGTTCCGTTCCGTATCCCACGGCAGCGCCGCACGCAGACGTTGGCACAGCGGCGATTGCTACCGTAGGACGAGAGATCGTCCGACAGGTCAATCAGCGTCTGGTCATACTCCTCATCGCCGATACCCTCCAGCAGCACCGCATCGAGGTCGGGGTTCAGCATGCCGAGGGCGGTGAAGAGATGCTGCTTCATCACATCGAGGTCAGTCTGGAGTGCTGTGGCTGGATCGGGGCGCGTGAAGAGGAAGGCGGCCAGATCATCCTCATCTCGGTCAGTCAGGAAATCCCAGATCAGCCCCATCAACTCATCGCGGTTATAGTGTTGCAGGCGCGCGTTGATCTTTTGCAGCAGGTCATTCATACAGCCCTCGATGTGCTACTCTAGCGCCTGGAGTCACTGCGCATGTGGCACTGCTTATATTTACGTCCGCTCCCGCACCAGCAGGGATCGTTGCGTCCCAGCTTGGGCGCTGGGGGTGGCGGCTGAGTCGACTTGCCGGTCGCGGATTGGCCGCGGGCTGCCCCTGGTGGCTGCGGCTTCATGCGCTGAGCCCCTGCGACAGTCACATCAGGGGGCTTGCCCCACTGCGTATACAGATCGGCAAGCCGCTCCAAAACGTCTTCGCGATCGCTCAGGGTTGGGCGGGCGAGTGCACGTCTGAGGATGACATCTGCGGCACCGTAGTCCGGCGCCGTGTGCTTGTTGAGCCAGTATTGGTCGGACCAGCCGATGTAGGCCCAGCCCTCATCGGGGAGGCGCTCCACCAGCGCGGCGTAGGTGGTCTCGGCCTCGCGGCGGCGCCCCAGACGCCAGAGCGCCTCGCCCTGGGCGCGCATCAGATTCACCACGGTATCGGCGATCTGCTCAGGGAACAGCTCCAGGCACTCATGGCTGACGCGGATCTGGTGCTCGGAGTAGGCCGGGTTGGCGAAGCCGGCGTTACCCAGCTCCCAGACCAGGTCTACACTCCAATCATCCACCGAGTAGGTGACCCCATAGGCATCATTTAGGTCGGCAGGTGAGCGCAGCTCGGGACGGGCCAGCTGCTTCACGAGATTCCAGGCGACCAACCAGATGTCACAGGCGGCGGCCGTCTGCTGCGCCTGGACGAGCCGGTAGCCTGTTGGGATCAACTCCTCCAGTTGCTCTTCTGGCGAGAGCTGGATGGGCGACAGGGTGCCAGCGCGCAGCTGCGCCCAGCGCTGATCCTCAGCCTGGGCAAAGGCGTCGATCGCCCGCAGCACCGGCAGCGCCCCAGGCTCACCCACCTGATGACGTACCCCGGCCCGTAGCGCGTCGAGCAGCAGCCCATTGACCTCCGGGCTATCGCCGCCGTCCTCGATCTGCATCTCCAGGGCGCTCAGCAGGCCGCGCAGCTTGCGCAGGCGGATCAGGGGCAGCCCCAGCACATCGAGCTGCTGGCGAATCGGGGCAAGCGTGGCAACCCGCGCCTTATCGTAGCGGACAGGCTCAGCCGAGGGGGGCCAGTTCACTTCAGCACCTCCAGTTGGCTTTCGTCATTCAGACAAGGTTCGTAGGAACTTTACAGTTTAGCGCCATGCATCGCTTTCTGATGCG
>RSAS01000859.1 GCA_003934145.1 Candidatus Viridilinea halotolerans
GGCCGTCCTAATGCCCCATCCTCGCTCTGCGACAGCTCGTTGCGCAACTCGTGGGGTCACTGGTCACTCGTCACTGGTCACTCGTCACTCGTCACTCGTCACTCGTCACTCGCCACTCGCCACTCGTCACTCGTCACTCGTCACTCGTCACTCGTCACTGGTAGCACGGGGTTGACAATCCGGTCTTTCATCGCCACCGCCGGGTGAAGCCGACATCATTGTCGTTCCAAGGTCACAATGGCCGGGGTGCGGTTGAACATCCAGAAAGCGAGCGGCAGGCCGAGGCCGAAACTGATGCCGATGACGCTCCATGCGATGCTGAGCCACAGGCCGCTGAACCACCAACCGACCAGGAGGAAGTAGATGGCACGGAGCGCAAAGGGATGCTGCGCCATCTTGCCCTGACTGATGACAACCACACCGCCGCTGGTTTGCACGTGGGTCTGGTTGCGTATGGGTTGGAGCGTCATGACTTGGGGAAGGCGATTGAGCATGAGAATGCCCAGGGGCAACCCAATGATGGTGACGAGCAAAAACCAGGCGAGGCCAGTCCAGAAGGCACCAAACCAAATCCCGATGAAGATGAAATAGAGGCCCCGCACCAGACACCCCGGGCCGGCGAGCTGTTGGTTGAGTACGATGACTGGGCTTGGCGCGGGGGCGGGCGCTGCTGCCGGTGCCTGAACATTGACGTTGATCGTCTGATGGATGGCGGGCGCGGGCATCGGCAGAGCGCTCGGTGCTGGCGCAGGCGGCGTGTAGGGCATCGGTGGCGCTGCGGGCTGGATGGGGGCACTGGGCGCTGGGCGACTTGGCGGCGTTGCGCTCAGATTCGTCGTAGCAGGCGCACTAAGCGCCGCTCCACATCCGGTGCAGAAGCGCGCCTCATTGACGTTGCGTTGATCACATTGCGGACATTGCATGGTTTTGCTCCTAGCTGAGTATGGCAAAAACGCTTTGTTATGCTCAGTATAGCTGCTTGAACCATCGCAAATGCGCACAGGTACGCATGGAAGCACGTTGGTATTTCAATGCGCTAGAGTGAAGCAAGGTGCTGCGGCCCTTGGCACAGGAATTGGCATGACCCCCAAGGAGATGCACGAAAAAGCAAAAAAGGCAATAGCGCAAAAGGAGCGCTGTCACCCTGAGCGGAGCCGCAGGCGGAGCGAAGGGTCTCTCGTGGTGACGACAAGAGATGCTTCGCTACGCTCAGCATGACAAACGTCACAGCGTTCCTTTTGCTCTACTGCCAAAAAAGCAATTATCCCCTTGCAACTTGTCTAATGTATAGGTATACTTCCCGATCAAGGTTCACCACACGCAAAGGAACATCGCATGCCCAACCAACCGTCCCCAAACGACCCATTTGCGGTCGATCTACTCCACGGAGTGGTTCCCATTTCGCGCACCGCATCGGCCTTGGCGGCGCTGATTAAGCATAGTCGCGCAAAAGGTCAGCCGATTATCATTACGCAAAAGGGAACGCCCTCTGGGGTACTTCTCGCCCTTGAAGTCTTTGAGGAGTTGCGTCAGCGCGTTGATCCCACGCGGCGCCCGCAGGTGCGTGACGAGGAAGAGGTGGCGAGCGACGAGGGGCCAAGTGACGAGTGACGAGTAGGGTTATGCCACAGCCCTTGAGTGCAGCGAAGAGAATCTCTTCAGGCGAAAAGAGATGCTTCGCTGCGCTCAGCATGACAGGAGGCTGGTCACCCTGAGCGCAGCGAAGGGGATCTCGTGGTGGCTGGTCACCCTGAGCGCAGCGAAGGGGATCTCGTCAGGCGAAAAGAGATGCTTCGCTGCGCTCAGCATGACAGGAGGCTGGTCACCCT
>RSAS01000766.1 GCA_003934145.1 Candidatus Viridilinea halotolerans
TGGGGGCCAAGCCCCCAAACCCCCTCGGGGGGGGGAGAACCTTGGGGGCCAAGCCTCCTCACCCCCGCGGAGGGAGAAACGTGGGGGCCTGGCTGCCAAAACCCCGTCGGCGGGGGGCGGCCCATCATCGCGGTCGCCCGCGACGAGGCGTTTAGCTTCCTCTATGAGGAGAATTTGGATCTGTTGCGCGCAGCGGGGGCGGAGATCGCCTTCTTTAGCCCACTGCGCGACGCGGCCTTGCCCGCAGGAACGGGGGCACTCTATTTGGGTGGGGGCTTTCCGGAGCTCTACGCGGCCCAACTGAGCGCCAATGAAGCATTGCGTAGTGCCATCCATACGGCGGCGGCACAGGGATTGCCGATCTACGCCGAATGTGGCGGCCTGATGTATCTCACCGAGGCGGTGGTTGATCAGGCGGGCAGTCGTTTTCCGCTGCTTGGCGTACTCCCTGGTTACTCCATGATGACACCGCGGCTCACGTTGGGCTACCGCACCGTAGAGGCACAGGGCGACAGTTGGCTCTGGCGAGCGGGCGAGACGGTGCGCGGCCACGAGTTCCACTACTCCACATGGGAAGAGCGCCCCGCCGATCTCGCGGCGCTCTACACGCGCCTGCCCGACCGTATGCGCTCGGAGGCCAGCCTTGAAGGGGCGTGCCAAGGCAACGTACTGGCATCCTACGTCCACATTCACTGGCTGAGCATGCCGCAGTTGGCGGAGCGTTTTGTGGCGGCGGCGGCTGATGTAACCGGGTGACGTGTACCAACCGCAGTCCGCCGGGGTGTGGGGCTGCGACCTCCAGGTTTTGGTCACTCCCCAGGGGCGGAAGGGTGCATGCGGGAACCAAGTTCCCGCATGCACCCTTCCGCCATTAGCCTAACCCATCCAATAACGCTTCAGCGGCGCTGTAGGGATCGCGGCGACGTTGGGCGATCTGGTCTACCAAGGTGTCCCAGGTGGTGCCGTGCGTACGCTCAAGCACCAACTCCTGCAGGGCGGCACTGAGTTCGCGGGTGGCGGCGGCGTGGGCGCGGATATTCGCTTGCGTCGAGGTGTGCAGGTGGCGTTGGTGACCTTGAGCTGCGGCCACAATCGCCGCGCAGCCACGGCCCGTGCTGGCCACCGCCAAGAGTACCGGCGGTTCCCAGGCATCGGGCGGGCGCGTGCCAAGTTGCAGCATCGTGCGCAACTGTTGCGCCACGCGGTCGGCCCCCTCGCGGTCGGCCTTGTTGACCACGAAGATGTCGGCGATCTCCAAGACGCCCGCCTTGATACTCTGGATATCGTCACCCATGCCGGGCAGGTCAACCACGATGGTAGTATGCGCAGTGCGCGCAATATCTATTTCACTCTGGCCCGCGCCCACGGTTTCGATCAAAATATAATCGAAATTAGCCGCATCCATGAGAACTGCGGTATCGGCGGTGGCGCGTGCAAGGCCACCCAGACGGCCACGGCTGGCCATCGAGCGAATGAAAGTACCGGCATCGCCCGCGAGTTGTTGCATACGAATGCGGTCGCCCAGCACCGCGCCGCCGCTAAAGGGCGAACTGGGATCGACGGCGATAATGCCAACGCTGGCCCCCTGACGCCGCCACTCCAGGGCCAATTGGGTCACCAACGTAGACTTACCCGCCCCCGGTGGCCCGGTGATACCGACGAGGTGGGCCGTGCCGGTGTGGGGGTAGGCGGCGGCGAGCAGCGCCCGCGCCGCTGGCCCGCCCGCCTCTACGATACTAATCGCCCGCGCCAGCGCCCGCCGTTCGCCGCTGCGCAGGCGCGGGATGAGATCCTGATGGTTCACGTTGTTGTCTTTTTTTGTGGCGTG
>RSAS01000484.1 GCA_003934145.1 Candidatus Viridilinea halotolerans
CCCAATCACCTATCCGTGACTTGCCGAGCGAATGTTCTGTCCGCCCTTAAACGCCACGCGGGAGAGGCTTTTGGGGGGTGAGGGCCATCCCATCGCCTATCTGGATTTCTGGATTTGAAGAGGATTGCACCATGTTCTCCACCGCCCTTACCGCAGTCATTACGGGCCTCTTTGAAGCGGCTGGCGGTGAACTGTGGCAGCGTTTTCGGCAGTACACGGCTACCCGCCAGCAACACCACTTCGACGCGGCAGTGCAAGCGGCCTATCATGCCGTCGTAGCAGCCGATCCCAAGGCCCGCGCCGCCCTCGAACTCTTTGCACAACCTTCGCCCGAGCGCCAGAAGTTGCTGCAGATAGCCCTTGAGGAGTTGCTTTTCAGTGCCAACCCCAACCATGGCCGTCTCAACGATGCCTACCGTCGCCAGATCGGTTACTTGGCGCTGCTCCGTGAGCAGCAGCAACTCCCCCCCTGGCCCGCAGTCGAACCACACCTGAACGCCCTGATCAAGCAGTTGCGCACCACCTCTGCCGCCGATCCCGTTCTCGCCATCCTGAACCTCAATCCGGTAGAGCGTGCGCAATGTGATGCCATCATCGCTACGCGCCGCGCTTCCGAGGCGACGGTGAATATCTTGCAGCGCATAGATGAGCGCCTGCTTGAGCTATGCACGCTACTGGAAGCCCCTTCGCCCAACGTTGAGGTCAATATCAACGCTGATCATGGGAGCAGCATTGCCCATACGCCGGTGCAGATCATCCTCGACGCCTACCGCAACCTTCAGCACCTCACGGCCCCCGATCTGGAGCAGCTCTACACAAGCTATCGCAACCTGCTCCGCCAGACATACACCAATCTTGGTATTCACGCCTTCGTGCAACTTGGCGAAGCCACCACGGTGCCGCTCAACCAAGTCTATGTCAATCTCACGGCAACACGGTTGAACCCATCCGTACCTGGCCAACAGCCAATCCTGCCGCTCCACGATCTCGTGCGTGACATCCCAAACCTCGTGCTGCTCGGATCTGCCGGCAGCGGCAAGACCACCCTGATCCGTCGGCTCATCTTGGCGCTGGTCGAGGGGGATGCGCATCACCATTTTGACCTCACATCAGCCATGCTCCCCATGGTCTTTCCACTTGCCGCCTTCACTGCGCTACCCAACCACAGTACCTATCCAAGCCCGCTCAGTACGCTGCGTGATTGGTTTGCCCAGCAGCAAGAACCCGATTACACCCCGCTGCTGCACCGTGCCCTCATCACAGGCAATGCCTTCGTCATCTTCGACGGCCTTGACGAACTCGCCTCTGCCGCTGAGCGTACCATGATGCGCACCACTATCGAGCAATTCATGCGCACCTGGTCTGCGCCGGGGAATCGCTTTCTCGTCACCAGCCGCCCCCTTGATTACACCGCTGCACTGCTTGACGGACGACTCTTTACCCATGCCAAGCTTGAGCCACTCACACCGGCCCAGCGCCAACAAATGGTTGTGGCCTATGGCAGTGCTGATGCAGCCAAACGTCTTCACCAGACTCTCGCCTGCAACCCTGTCGCCCGCGAAATGGCCCGTTCACCGCTGCTCTTGATGCTCATGCTTGCCCTCGCCAATCGTGGCGAAGATCTGCCCACCCGGCGCACCCCGCTCATCGCACGCTGCTTCCAACTCCTCGCCGAGGGCTGGCGGCGCGAACGCCCCCTGCATGCGACAGTGCCGCCACCCCTTGATCCACACACCAACCAGGCGATCAGCGCGGATCTCATCATGAGTGCGCTCGGTGTTGCCGCGCTGAGAGTCCGCTCCAAGCGTTCGCCCCGTGTCACGCAACACGACAACCTGTTCAGACACCTCAAACAGGTGCGTCATGATCTCTACGCGGTGCCACGCCTTGCCCTAGAGGGTGATGCCAAAACGTGGCTCACCCTTGTCGCTCAGCACACCGACCTGATCCGCCTCGACCAATCCACGGATAGCATCAACGCCATCCACTTCATTCATCCATCGTTTCGTGAATATTGCGCTGGCCGTGCGCTTGTGGCCGTAGAAGTAGAGGCAGATCAGATCACGACCCACGGACACACATTTGGTGGTGACCCCGCTTGGCGTGAACTGTTCTGCCATGCGCTGGCCTCCGCCCCCCCCGATGTAGCCGAGGAGTTGCTGGAGGCCTTACTCGACGCCGAGGATGACCCTACAACTCCGGGCAGCGCCGCCCTCAACGCTGGGGCGGCGCTGGCCGAGCGTGATGATGCGACGCTCGATCCCGGCCTACGCCGTGCCACGCTGAACAAGCTGATCAACCTGCTCGCCGACCCCCAACCCACCGTCGCCATACGGGTCGAAGCGGGCCACATCCTGGGGCGTTTAGGCGACCCACGCTTGCTCGACCCAAGCCACGGCGAAGCCCGTGGCCACCCCCACGGCGAGCTACCCTCCTATTGGTGCCCCCTCGCCCCTGGAACCCTCGCCCTCGGCGACGCCCGCGACCATCCTCTACGCCCCGTGGAACTCACCTATAGCTACCAGATTGGCCGCTACCCGGTGAGCAACGCCGAGTTTCAGCACTTCTTAGCAGCCAACGGTTCAACCGGCTACGATCTTGCACAGCCCTGGTGGACACCTGTAGGAAGAACAATCCTCCCCTTGCTCCAGCGCAGCGTACCGAAATTCTGGCACGACTGGCGCTACACATCGCCGTCCCAACCCGTTGTAGGCATCACATGGTACGAAGCCGTCGCCTACGCGCAGTGGCTCAGCGTCATCGGGCACCAACGCGGCTGGCTCGAAGCGCATGAGACACTGCGTCTGCCCACATGGATCGAGTGGGAATATGCAGCCCGCGCCCCCCACTGCCCCACCTACCCTTGGGGCAACACCCCACCCACAGCAACCCACGCCAACTACAGCGCCACCGCAATTTGGCGACCTACGCCCGTCGGCTGCTTCCCGCAGGGCGCAGCAGCCTGCGGCGCACACGACATGGCAGGCAACGTACTAGAATGGATCGCCAGCGCTGCCGTCCAGCCTTGGGCCACACAACCGCTAACCGACAGTAACCCTAGCGCAAATGTTCTTGTCGCCGACAGCAGCTTCAGCGACCTCGCCACCCACTTACATTGCGGAGCGCGAGCGAGCGCCATGCCCGAGTGCGAAGACGAAAACCGTGGCTTTCGCCTCGTGCGTATAGCGAGGGCAACAGCGCCGGATAGCGCGATAGCGCAAAAGTAACACGGCCATAAAGCCTAGACAATCGCCCGCAACAGCGCGAGGCCCAAGCACCATGCCATGCGCTTATGCCATTGCACAGGCCGCAGGGGCGGGGTCTCTTCTGGGGGCAGCAGGGGCCACCACCAAAACCGTCGCTAGCCAATTCGGCCACAGCCGCGAGAGTACCGCAATGAAGTATGGCAAGCAGAAGGACAAAGAGATTCGCGGGCTGATGGGGCGGGGTAGGCGGGGGCGGGATGCTGGAAGCCGCGCATATGTCGCAGGGTAAAATGTTTAAATTTCCTCGGTGTGTTTGTTCGCAGCTTAGATAAGCGGTTGAAGCATGCCTGACTCTCATACCTGCTTGGTGATCAGGTTTTGATTTGTCTGACTTCCCATTTATCTCTTGAACATGTTATACTTACAGTCGCGATTGGGTAACTCTCTCGTGTTGTCACATCCAAATTCTGGACGCATCCAAATGGTATCCAGAGGGTGCAACTTTCTTAAGCAGGGACTCGCCGTTTTACTTTTTTGACTATAGCTCTTTCTCTACCATAGTGGATTCAGGAGGATGCTGATGAAACCTGAAGAAATTGGACGATGGATCTTTGCCACAGCCAAGCACCTGAAAGTATTTGTTCAAAGTGCACAGACCGCATATCTTTATGCTATTAGCAGCAGTGCCCGTGATGGTGAATTGCTACTGCGTCTGAGAAGCCAAGGTACAGTTGGTATACAGAAACTAAGAGCATTGGCATTAGATGTAGGCATTCCACATCAGGAGTTAACAAATACGTTAGAAAGACTTGAGTCAACAAATCTTATACATATTAATAGTCGCGTGAACACATCAGAAATTATTGAAATTCATGAAACTATATTAACAGAAAATGAAGTTTATAGAGCTATCGCAAAACTTTTTGAAAAAGCAAATCCTAATGAATCAGAAAGAACAATGCTTCCTTTAATTGATTTATTATCAAAATTACCTTTAACAGAAGACGATGCAATTTCAAGACTTTGCCAAAATGGTTATAATGAAGAAGACATAAGAAAAGCGCTTGAGTTACAAGAAGCATACGGACTTTTACGTAAACAACCAGTATCTGATTTCGGAATAACGCTTATTTATAACGAATATCTCTGGGGACGAAAGATAGAGAAAATCGGTTCTATTTTAGCAAAATTACAGAAAAGGGAAAGAGATGGACTAATTGCACTGATAGAAGAAGTGCAGGCTTCACAAGGACAGTCTATTGATAACTTAATTTCTGCACCTAAGCAAATCGTAGCATTAGCAGCAAAGACCGGTATTCTTGACACTACTACTATCATTACAGCTAAAAATGATCAAAAGACGTTTGTATTTAGTCCTCATTTTTACGGTTATAAAACCGGATCACAGACGGAAATGATCATTGATCCAGCAGATCAAGTAAGATTATTTCTAGCATCTATTGCTTATGGTGTGCATCACTCTATAGATTTTCGTTTACAAGCACCATTGGCTTTCGTGAGAAAACTCCTACGTGAAGGAGAGGCTGGAAATGCAACTCCTATTCTACGAGACTATATTCTTTTGGAGAAACAAGGCATTGTAGCAGTTAAACAACTAAGTCAGGGCAGAGGCACCTTCACATTGCAGAAACGAGATATTGTCGAAAAAGCTCTTGATGTTATGGAGAGTGGTTCGCTAATGGATGTGAAAGAAGGGATTAATAGTGATCGATTTCTTGTGACGCAACAAAACTATCAATCACCTGAACATAATCGGTTGATTGGTGACTTTGGCAAACAAGCTGGAGATACAAAGCAATTTGATCAAGATCTTTTAGCTGCAGTTCGTGAAGCCGCTCAACGAGGAACGTGGTAATGAAAGAATCTCATACTGCTATACCTGTAGGTACTCTCTTTGAGTATCGCGTAGCTAGGCTGCGCTTCATACAAGGAAGCTTTGTGAGAAGGTCTATTGACATTTGGTCAAACACACAGGAAGGTCAGCAATTAGCAGAAATAGATTGTCTTGCTATTTCTTTTGACCCACAGATCAGACGTACTGTCGAACTAATTGAATGCAAGACAAATACAGGTAAGCAAAAAGAAATAGATCGATTAGTATGGCTAAAAGGCATGGGAGCTTATATAAAAACAGATACCGTATCGTTCGCAAAGCTGAAAGTCGCTTCTCATACACGAGATTTTGCGCGACAAATAGGGGTCAACATTCAAGATGAATCAGCTATTGCTACATCTGAATATTCTCTTCGCATATCAAAAGATTGGTGGCCTGGTTTTCATAATCCAGAATTTGGTGAACAAGTAGTTAAGCCTGCACGAAAAGTATTGACATCATCCCATGAACTTCATCGAGCTGGCAAATACTTATTTGGTAGCTTTTGGTTTACCGATGATTTTACGCGTATCAAACAATTACGTAGCCTATACCGACTTCTTATTGAGAATAGCAATAAAATATCACCAGATGCGCTGAGGCTTGGATTAGGCGAGGCAACTACTTTGTTTGTGCTGACAACACTATCCGTGGCCTCTTGGCAAAATCAAATGGCTCCTAACGATTTCAGGAGTCTGCTGTCACAAGAACTGTCAACTGGTCTAGGTGATCCTCAATCACTGAGAATGCTTCTACGTCGAATCGATAATATTCAGCGTCATCAAATAGAATCCTTACACGAAGCATATCAAGAAACTGGAAAGGGAAGGATTCCATTTGTTGTAAGAAGCTTGGAAACGGATATATTAACCCCACCGGAATGGATAGAAGGCTATATTGAACTTATTTCGCGATTCTCGAGACGACCAAATCTTGCTAATAATATTCTTCGCTGGATTGACTTATGGTCTGCAGAACTCTTAGGATATAAGATTTCAAGAAATGATTTATCTTTATTTGAAAATCATAGAACTTCCCTTGAAAGCGCGACTGAGGTTGTCATCGCATTTCTTTCTAGGATGTGGGATGTTCCTGATAAAATTCTTGATAAAAATGCAGACTTATCAAAACATCAAGAAGGATCGCAAAAAGTAGACCGATTTGATACAAAAATCTCCGTAGATATTCCTGAATCTTCAGAGCCTATTTCAGCAGAATCTTCAGAAACAGATGCTAACTAAGATGGTGTTCACTAAGCCAGCACGCTGGCGAGCGTTGCAATTGAGCATATATGGACGTTATTACAACCTACCTCCGCGATCTCCGTGATATCCACGCTTCCGGCTCGGCGGTCAAAGAGACTTCGTACTACCCGGCGCTGGCTACGCTGCTGAATGCCGTGGGTGCGGCCCTGCGCCCCCGCGTGTGTTGTATCCTGACGCTGAAAAATAGCGGCGCTGGCATTCCCGATGGTGGGCTTTTTACCGCCGATCAGATTGGGCGTCATGCGCCCTCCGATGCCTTCCCCGCTCCGCTGCCGTCACGCGGTGTGCTGGAGGTTAAAGGGGCGGGCGCTGATGTGGCTGTGATTGCCACTAGCCCCCAGGTGCAGAAGTATCTTGCGGGCTATGGTCAGGTACTTGTCACCAACTACCGCGACTTTGTGTTGGTTGGGCGCGATGCCCACGGGCAGCCGCTCCCTCAGGAGCGTTATCAGCTTGCCGCCAATGAGGCCGCTTTCTGGCAACTGCTTGCTGATCCCGCTGCTGCCGCTCAGGTTCACGGCGAGCGCCTGACGGAATACCTTAAGCGTGTGCTGCTCGCGGCGGCGCCGTTGACCAATCCGGTTGATGTGGCTTGGTTCTTGGCTTCCTACGCCCGCGATGCGCGGGTGCGCATCGCAGGTTCACAACTTCCGGCGCTCGATCAGGTGCGTGAGGCGTTGGAGGCTGCTCTCGGCATCAGTTTCGCTACCCAGCGCGGCGATCATTTCTTTCGCTCGACGCTCATTCAGACCCTCTTCTACGGCGTCTTTTCGGCCTGGGTGCTGTGGCATCACGAGAATCCTGAACGCGAGGATCACTTCGACTGGCGGTTCGCCCAGTACTACCTGCACGTCCCGGTGCTGCAGGAGCTCTTTCATCGCATCGCCGCCCCTGCCCATTTGCGCCCGCTCAATCTGGAAGAGGTGTTGAACTGGACCGGCGCCGCGCTCAATCGTGTCGAGCGCGGCGCGTTCTTCGCTCGCTTCGACACCGGCCAAGCGGTGCAGTACTTCTACGAGCCGTTTTTGCACGCGTTCGATCCGGAGTTGCGCAAGGAATTGGGGGTCTGGTATACGCCGCCTGAGGTGGTGCGCTATATGGTTGCCCGCGTGGATCAGGCGCTGCGTGACGAACTGGGTGTGGCCGACGGCCTGGCCGATCCGCATGTCTTTGTCCTCGATCCCTGCACCGGCACGGGGGCCTACGTGACCGAGGTGCTGCGTCGGATTGCGACGACGTTGCAGGCCAAAGGTGATGATGCGCTGCTTGGCCAAGACGTGAAGCAGGCTGCGTTGCAGCGCGTCTTTGGCTTTGAGTTGCTGCCTGCCCCCTTCGTGATCGCCCATCTCCAGATTGGTCTGCTGCTCCAGCAACTTGGTGTGCCGTTGGCCAAGAGCGAGCGGGCCGGTATCTACCTGACCAATGCGCTGACGGGTTGGGCGCCTCCCGATGCGGCGAAACGGGCCGTGCAGCACCATTTGGACGGCCTGCCTGAGTTGAAGCAGGAGCGCGATGCGGCTGAACATGTGAAACGTGACGTACCCATCCTCGTCATTCTCGGCAATCCGCCCTACTCGGGCTTCGCCGGCATCGCCAGCATGGACGAAGAGCGCGACCTCTCCACCGCCTACCGCAGCACGAAGCTCGCACCAGCACCGCAGGGCCAGGGCTTGAACGACCTCTACGTGCGCTTCTTCCGCATGGCTGAGCGTCAGATCGTGGAGACCACCAAGCGCGGGATCGTCTGCTACATCGCCAACTACTCCTGGCTCGACGGCCTCTCCTTCACCGGCATGCGTGAACGCTACCTAGAGGTCTTTGATCGCATCTGGATCGACTCGCTCAATGGTGACAAGTACCGCACTGGCAAAGTGACGCCGGAGGGTGCGCCCGATCCAAGCGTCTTCTCGACCGATTTCAACCGTGAGGGCATTCAGGTCGGTACGGCGATTGCGTTAATGGTGCGCCGGGGGCCGCAGCCCCACCAGCCGGAAATCGTCTTCCGCAACTTCTGGGGCCGCGAGAAACGTGCCGATCTGCTGGCATCCAGCCTTACGCAGCCCGCCTACCAACACCTTGCCCCGCCCGCAGCGCTTGGCTTCCCCTTGCAGCCCGCCCAGGTGCAGGCGGATTACTTGCACTGGCCGCTCCTGCCTGAACTCTTTCCTACCTCTTTTCCTGGCATCCAGACAGGTCGTGATGACGATCTCGTGGACATTAGCCGCGAAGCGTTGCATACACGCATGACGGCCTACTTCGATCCAGCCATCAGCCACGCGGCGATGGCGCAGATCGCGCCGAGCCTGCTGGAAAATACCAACCGTTTCAACGCCAGCGCCACCCGCGCACAACTCCAGCAACGGGGCTTCTTGGCGCAGAACATTGTGCGCTACTACTACCGGCCCTTTGATCTGCGCTGGCTCTATTGGGAGCCAGAAACCAAACTGCTTGACGAGAAGCGTAGCGAGTATTTCCCGCATGTGTTTGAGGGCAATGTGTGGATGGCGGCGGTGCAGCAAAATCGCAAAGATTTTGATCCTCCAATCAGCACTTCAACCTATGCGGCTCGCCATGTCATTGAACGAGGTGCCAACCTC
>RSAS01000673.1 GCA_003934145.1 Candidatus Viridilinea halotolerans
TGGGAAGGGAAATTTTTCGGGGGCCATGCCCCCGAACCCCCGCCGGCAGGCCCCTAAAACCCCGCTGGGAAGGGAAATTTTTCGGGGGCCATGCCCCAATACGTTTCAAATAAGACCTCACAGGTCTGCCCTGCCGCATTGGGATGCCGTCATTAAAGACCTGTGAGGTCTACGCTCGTCCTTATTTGAAAGGTATTGGGCCATGCCCCCGAACCCCCGCCGGAGGGTCTATGGCACGCCATACTTATCACGTATCACTCGTCACTCATAACTATAATGTACTATCATACACTGATCGTTGGCGGCGGTATTGTCGGCCTCGCTACCGCACTCGCCCTGACTGAACGTTACCCGCAGTTGCGCATTACCCTCTGCGAGAAAGAGGATCACTGGGCGGCGCACCAGACGGGCAATAATAGCGGCGTAATCCACGCCGGCATCTACTACCGCCCTGGCAGCATGAAGGCGACGATGGCGCGCAACGGCAGCCAATCCATGGTGGCCTTCTGCCAAGCGCATGATATTCCCTACGAAGTGTGTGGCAAACTGATTGTGGCGACGACGCCGGATGAGTTGCCCCGCCTCGCTGCGCTCTTGGACCGCGCCCAAGCCAATGGCTTGCCCGCTCGCCTCATTGGCCCCGAGGAGATCCGTGAGCGCGAACCCCATGTGCAGGCCGTCGCTGCAATCTTTTCGCCGACTACCGGCATCGTGGACTATCGCGTCGTTGCGACCACCATGGCCCAACTTCTTGCGCAACGCGGCGTTGATCTGCGCCTCCAGACGCGGGTGGAGGCGCTGCACGAGCATACCAATGGGGTACGGGTAGCAACCAACGTAGGCGAATTTGAGGCCAACTATCTGATTAATTGCGCGGGGTTGCACAGCGACCGCGTGGCCCATCTGGCGGGCCTGCGCACTGGCATGCGCATCGTGCCCTTTCGCGGCGAATACTACGAATTGGTACCGGCGCGGCGTGATCTCGTGCGCGGGCTGATCTACCCGGTGCCCAATCCCGACTTCCCCTTCTTGGGCGTCCACTTCACGCGCATGATCGACGGCAGCGTCCACGCTGGCCCCAACGCGGTGCTGGCGCTCAAGCGCGAGGGTTACCACAAATATGACGTGAGCCTCCGCGATAGCATCGAGGTCTTGAGCTACCCGGCCTTCTGGCGCTTGGCGGGCAAGTATATGGGCGAAGGAACGAAAGAGATGCTGCGTTCGGCCAGCAAAACCCTCTTTGTCAAGAGTATGCAGCGGCTCATTCCGAGCATCACGGCGCGTGACGTTATTCCGACCCACGCAGGGGTGCGCGCCCAAGCGCTCATGCGCGACGGGCAATTGCAAGACGACTTTGTAATCATCGCCGGGCCGCGCTCCACCCACGTCTGCAACGCGCCCTCGCCTGCCGCGACTGCCTCACTGGAGATTGGCGCGGCCATTGTGGCGCAGTTGCCGCCGTTCGTGTAGGTGTGGCCAGGATGCGGCGGGGCTGCGCCTCCGCACCCCGCCGGACAGTGGGAAAATGCGAGGGAACCTAGTTCCCTCGCGCACCCTTCCAGCAAGAGAGGGTACGAGGGAACTAGGTTCCCTCGTACCCTCTCTTGCTGCACCGATCCGCCTTGAGAACCAGATCAGAATCAGCCTAAGGCATGGTTGATCCCGCCGATGCATGACGTAGGATGGCTGAAGAAGAGGGACGATGCTGCCAGAAATAGTACCGCTATGCTGTTTATGGCAATACCGCAAAAGTCACCCTGTGGCTTTTGTCATGCTGAGCGCAGCGAAGCATCTCTTTTCGACTGACGAGAGACCCTTCGCTC
>RSAS01000556.1 GCA_003934145.1 Candidatus Viridilinea halotolerans
CCCAATCACCTATCCGTGACTTGCCGAGCGAATGTTCTGTCCGCCCTTAAACCCCAGGCGGTCGGGGGGGCGGGGGCATGGCCCCCGCAAAACAGCGGGTCTTAGGGCAGCCAGCCCTACCCTTCATGCAGGCGGGGGTATGGGGGCAAACCTGGTTTGCCCCCATACCCCCCCAACGTCGAATGGCGTACCATCAGTTTTAGCCCCAAGAGGGGGCTGGGCGGCAGCTCACGCTGCTCAATGCGGGCGATGAGGCGCTGGGCGAGGGCCACGCCGAGGGCGTGGCGGGGGGTGCGTAGAGTGGTAAGCGGCGGATGGGCGTGGGCGGCGAGGGGCAGATCGCCACAACCGACGAGCGCCATTGTGCGCCCTACATGCACGCCAGCATCGTGCAGGGCGTGCAGGGCACCGAAGGCAAGCGTATCACTTGCGGCGAGGATAGCGCTGGGTGGATCGGGGTTGGTAAGGAGTTCTTGCGTTGCCGCCACGCCATCGGCGTGGGTATTGTTGGCCTCAATCACCAGCGCAGGATCAACGTGCAGGCCCGCCGCCGCGAGGGCGTTGGCGAAACCTTGCACGAAGGGCTCGCTGTCGGCGAAATCAGAGGGCAGCGCGATCAGCGCCACCCGTTGGTGACCTAGCGCCACAAGATGGCGGGTTGCTGCGGTTGCTCCGCCGCTGTAGTCAAGGCCCACGCTGGGACACGGGCAACTGGGCAACGGGCAACCGGCGGCGACACAGGGAACACCAGCGGATGTCAGGCTGACGACGCGCTCATCATCCACGCGCAGATCAAGCAGAATAAGGCCATCCACGCGCCCCGAACGTACCAACTGCGCACCCAGTTCCTGCTCCAGTTGGGCACTACTTGGTGCCAGCAAGAGGTAGTGGTCTGCTGCGGCTGCGCCGCTACTCAATCCAGCCACCAACTCGGCCAAGGCGGGATCGGCAAGCCCGTTGGGGCCGGGCGGTAAGATTAAGCCCAAGGTGCGCGAGCGGGTGCGCATGCTTCGTGCAGCATGGTTGGGCTGATAATCCAGCGCCGCCACAGCCTCGAGCACACGACGGCGCGTTGCCGCTGTCACCGCACCAGTGCCATTCAGCACATAAGAGACGGTGGCGGTTGAGACGTGAGCCTGCGCTGCTACATCCTTGATCGTTGCCACGAAGTCGCCTTTGACTACTGCTACTTAATCGGTTAAGTAAGAGTATAGCAGTCGGCAGGGGGGGTGTCAAGGGGGGCAGGCGTCACCTCATGGCGGTTGCAACGTCCTCCTGATTGTCCGCAGATGACGCAGATGACGCAGATTATTGCTCCCTTAGCTAGTACCGCCACGGACCGAGGTACTATATCAAAACCCCACTAGGCATTGTATAGTGGAAAGATAGCCTATGGGTTTGTACCCTTAGAAAGGAGGTATTTCATGCGGCAGTATGCAACCCAAGCTGCAGATCGGGTCATAGACGTACTACGCTGGTTGATGGCGTGGCTGTTTGTGGTGCGTTCACGGGCGCCGGCGCAAGGTTTGACCGAGTACGGGCTGGTTTTGGTGCTGATTGCCATTACGGCAGTGGGCATTCTCACCCTTACTGGGCGCACCTTGAGTCAAGTCTGGTACCAGAATCTTGTTGAACGGATGCCGTAGCTCTAGTTTTCTTTCTGTTTTCATTTTCACTTCACCCCCGCAGTATGCGGGGGTGTTTTTTTGCACTCTGGGCCATGCCCCATGCGCATGAGCTTTAGGCTTGGGGATGCCCCAAAACCCGCTTGTAGTAGGCGCTTTAGCGCCGCCCAAGGGCTGATTACGGGGCTAAAGCCCCTACTACGAACCACGCTCGTGGGCTTCCGTTCATGCGTATGGGGCCATGCCCCTGTCCCCCCAGCCCCAGTGCGGCAAAGAACTATGCAACATCCCATCCTCATTATTTCTCCGCGCTCCGCTCGAGGAGCGATCGCATTAGCCCGACCAATTCCCGCATGCGCAGCGGCTTGGCCATGTAGGCATCTGCCCCGGCAGCGAGGCAGCGCTCACGATCACCCTTCATGGCGAGGGCGCTGAGGACGATGATCGGTGTTTGTTGGAATGTTGGGTTGGCCCGGAGCAATTTGATGGCGCTAATGCCGTCAAGTTCGGGCATCTGGACATCCATCAGGATCATGTCGGGTTGGCACGCGGCGGCCTGACTGAGCGCTTGGCGCCCGGTTTGCGCCGCGATGACATGGCAACCATGGGCCTGCAGGTAGTTACTCACGACGGTGAGGTTGATTTCGTTATCTTCGGCGAGT
The DNA here is from genome assembly GCA_003934145.1 of Candidatus Viridilinea halotolerans. Classification (GTDB taxonomy): domain Bacteria; phylum Chloroflexota; class Chloroflexia; order Chloroflexales; family Chloroflexaceae; genus Viridilinea; species Viridilinea halotolerans. The sequence continues at coordinate 2,288 of RSAS01000556.1, forward strand.
AGAATCTTTACGCCGTCGAGCAGTTTGGCCAGATCCGGCGTGATGGCGTGGCTAGCGGTTGCGCTGGGCGCGGTAGCTACCTCTGGTAGTGCTGGGGGATAATAGGGCAGCATCAGCGTAAAACAACTGCCAACACCCACTTGGCTTTCAACGGTAACGTTGCCGCCGTGCAGTTGGGCAAGCGAGTGTACCAGCGCGAGGCCCAAACCAGTCCCTTCGTGTTGGCGGTTCAAAGCGGCATCCAACTGCGTGAAAGGCTTGAAGAGTTTGTCTAGACTGGCCGCGTCAATGCCGATGCCGCTGTCGCGTACATGGAATTGTACGAGCTGCACTTCGGGCAAGACCTCCACTTCAAGGCTGATCTGGCCCTGGTTGGGTGTGAATTTGACCGCGTTGCTCAAGAGGTTGACTAAGATCTGTTTGAGCCGCCGCGGATCGGCTTCTAGGTAGGCGGCTTCATCGTTGAGCGTCAAACGGATCTGTTGTTGCTTCTTGAGCGCCTGCTCTTTGATCAACTGGAAGCTGCTACGGCAGAGATCGTTGATGGCGAACCGCTCAAACTGCAATTCAACGCGCCCCGCTTCAACTTTGGCGAGATCAAGCACGTCATTGATCAGGGCGAGCAGGTGCTGACCACTGGTTTCGATGTGGCGCAGAGCACTGATTTGGCGCTCATTGACCGGGCCAGCGACACCCTCTTGCAGGCTTTCGCTAAAGGCGAGAATGGCATTGAGCGGCGTGCGCAATTCGTGGCTCATATTGGCCATAAATTCATCTTTAGCGCGGGCGGTGTGGATCAGTTCAAGGTTGGTTTGACGCAGCATGGCCTCGGTATGGGCACGCTCGACCGTCTCCCAGGTACGGCTCGCCACCTCTTGAACCAGTTGTATCTCTTGGGCTGTCCAGTTGCGCGGAGTCTGCTGATTAACGGCGAGATAGGCAAGAATGCGGCCCTCTTTGACAAGTGGCACGCTGATGTGGGCCCGCACACCAACCAGCGTGTGGGCAGCGTGATGGCTTGCGCTGTTTCCCGTGATACGCTGCACATCGTTGCTCACGAGGGTTTGCCCTTGGCGCAGGTGCGCCGCAACATCAGGGCCAAATTCGTCGAAACGGTGGTAGCCAACGATGGAGGGCACAGCGGTACGCCGATGCTCTTGGCGGATGATAAAAATCTCGTCGTTGCCCGCTTCAACTTCGCCATACATGGCGCGATCCACCTGCAGGTACTCGGCAAGCATCAGCAACGCCACATTCTGCACCTCCTGTGGCGCTACCAGCGGACGCAGACGGTCGTTGAGTTGTAACAAGAAGTGTTGCTGCGCAACGCATGTCCGGCAGAAGGCTTGGGTGGCATGGTAGCGCCCGCCGTCCTGTTCGGCGAAGATCTCAACTGCCATGATCGTGCCCTGCGAAGCGAGCACCGGTGCGACACTGATGGTGATGGGGGCGCTTGGCAACGACGTAAGCAGCAACAACCCCGGCGCTTGGCCTTGGGTCAGCCATGCGCATAGGGGCGGCTCAAGTTCGGGGAGGCACGTAGCTACCGGCTGCCCAAGCAGGTTGCCGTGCTGTTCCGGCAAGAGTGCAGCGAAACGGGCATCAATCTCCACAATGCCGAGGGCGCGATCAAGCAGAAGAAGGGGCGTTTTAATGTTGTATACGTGGTGATTATTCATAATACATCAGAATCTACTTTTAAGACCTCACAGGTCTGCCCTGATGCACTGAGATACCGTCATCAAAGACCTGTGAGGTCTACGCTCGTCCTTATTTGAAAGGCATTGCCCCTAAAACTCCACTCGCTCTCCTTCTGAAGAACTATAGAACCCTATCCCAAACGCTCGATATTCACAACCACCCGGGCCGGTAGTTCAAAGCGGAAACAACTGCCATGGCCCAGACGGCTTGTGACGCTGACCCGCCCGCCGTGCAGTTCGGCGATCTGCTTGACGAGCGCCAAACCCAGACCGGTGCCTTCGTAGTGGCGATTGAGATTGCTATCAAGTTGAACGAAGGGTTCAAACAGTTTATCAAGCTGTTCCGCTGCAATCCCAATGCCCGTATCTAGTACCTGGAAGCTGAGCCAGCGCTCGCTGGGGTTGGCTTGGTCGCTGCTGAATTGCGCCAGCAACAGCACACTGCCCCCCTTGGGGGTGAACTTGACCGCGTTGGCGAGCAGGTTGATCAAGGCTTGGCGGATGCGGCGCTCATCTACGTTGATCAGGAGTTCATTTATTTCGGAAGGAATTTGACTGCGGATTTGAATATTTTTCCGTAGAGCTTGTTGTTTTATGAAAATTAAACTATTTTCACAAATAAAAAGAACTGCGTTTGGTTCCAAAGCTAGATCGAGCCTGCCGGCACTGATCTTCGAGAGGTCGAGAATATCGTTGATCAGAGAGAGCAGATGGTTGCCACTCTGTTCGATCATGTCCATCATTTCGCTCTGCCGAGGCGCAAGGGGGCCATAGATGGCATCTTTGAGCGACTCGGAGAGCCCAAGGATGACATTGAGCGGGGTGCGCAGCTCGTGGCTCATCGTGGCGAGGAACTCGTCCTTCATGCGGGCGGCGTGGGCCAGTTCGAGGTTGGCGCGGGCGAGTTGGCTATTGGCGGCGCTGAGTTGCGCGGTGCGCTGCGCGACGATCTGTTCGAGATCGCGATTCCACTGCTCGAGCGCTTGGATGGCTTGGTGGCGTTCCAACTCGGCGGAGGCGCGGGCGGCAAAGAGGCGCAACAGGTCGGCGGTGAGTTCGGGAGCGCGCAGCGGGGCCGTGTCGAGGATGCAGAGCGTGCCGAAGGCCTGTTGGTTGCTCGCGTAGAGCGCCAAGCCGATGTAGCTCGCGGCCTCCCAAGCGCAAATGTAGGGGTTAGAGGGAAAGCGTGCCGCCAAATCTTGCGAGCAGGTAAAGAGCCCTTCGCGCAATACCAGCGCAGTGGGGCTGTCTTCGCAGGTGCTGATGGGCCGGGGTTGCAGCGGCGCGGTGCCCCAGTGGGCCAATGTATGGAGGTGGCCATCCACCACCGCATTAAGCAGCACGTAGCGCACCTCAAGCGCCTGGGCAATCTGTTGCACGAGGGCGTTAAAGAAGGCGCTCCCCGTGAGCGCTGCCGTGCCTGCGATCATGCTCTGGAGCGCCGCATCGATGCGCCGCCGTTCTCTGCGCACTGCCGCTTCGCGCACTTCGCGGCGTACCACGGCGGCCAGGCGCTCTAGATTGCCCTTCATCACGTAATCGGAAGCGCCCGTGCGCATCAACTCGACGGCCAGTTGCTCACCAATCGTCCCCGAAACCACCACGAAGGGCAGGTCGCGGGGGCTGGTTTGCAACACCGCCAACGCCTCCGCTGCGCTAAACTGCGGCAGCGCATGGTCGGCAATCAGGATGTCCCATTCGTCGTGTTCAAGGGCCGCTTGCAGCGCTGGAGCCGTCTCGACCCGGGCGTAGGTTGGCGCAAAACCACCCTTGCGCAGCGCACGCAAGACCAAGAGCGCGTCATCTTCCGAGTCCTCGACCAACAGTAATTTCAGAGGCTCACTCATACCTACCTCTTCGGCACGGCTTGTTCATTCATCAGCACCCAGTACATGCCAAGCTGGCGCACTGCGGCAGAAAATTGATCAAACTTGACAGGCTTACGCACATAACTATTCGCACCCAGACTGTAGCTCTCAACAATATCGCGTTCTTCGCTCGATGAGGTAAGAATGACTACAGGAAGCAGTTGCAAAAATGGTGTCGAACGAATATGTTGTAAAACCTCTAAGCCGTTAACCTTAGGCAGTTTGAGATCAAGCAGTACCACCGCAGGCAGATGAAAGGGATCTTGGTTCGTGGCAATCTGCTGTAGGTAAGCGATGGCATCTTCGCCATTGTGCTGAACGACGATCTCATTCAAGATCCCGGCTTTCCTGAGAGCACGTACTGTTAGCAGTTCATCATCAATATTGTCTTCAACTAAAAGAAGGGGGCGTAATTGTATCATGGGCTAACCCTTCCTGGCAAGGTAAAATAGAATGTCGCCCCTTGCTCAAGCGCACCTTCGGCCCAAATCTGTCCGCCGTGGCGGGCAATGATGCGTTGCACCGTGGCCAAGCCAATGCCGGTGCCAGGAAATTCATGATGGTCGTGGAGGCGCTGAAAGACGCCAAAGAGCTTATTCTGATGGGCCGGATCAAAACCGGCCCCATCGTCGCGGATGAAGTAGGCCGCCTGCCCATTCTGCGTCGTGGTGCCAAAGGTGATGCATGCCTGCTCATGGTGGCTGGTGAACTTCCATGCATTGGCCAGTAAATTTTGCAAGGCAACATAGAGCAAATTGGCATCAGCCCACGCATAGACCTCCGGGGTGATCGTCCATGTCACCTGCCGTGTGGGCCCTTGGCGTTGCAGATCGGCGCTAATCTGCGCCACCTGCTGGCTCAGATCTACCCAACGATAGTCCATCTCCCCGCGCGAGACACGAGCCAGGCGCAGCAGATCGTCAATCAGCATGCCCATGCGTTCGGCGCCGGCCATAATGCGCGCTAGGTAATCTTGGGCTTGCGCATCGAGCATCTGGCCATAATCTTCGTTGAGCGCCTGACTAAAGCCATGAATGGCACGCAGCGGTGCCCGCAGGTCGTGCGAAACCGAATAGGCAAAGGCTTCGAGTTCACGGTTGAGGGCGGCCAGTTGGTGGCTCTTGGCTTTGCGCTCGGCTTCAGCCCGTTTGCGCTCGGTGACATCAAAGTTGACCCCGATCATGCGCAGCGGCTCACCCGCCGCGTTACGCAGCACCGCTCCATAGGCTTTAATATCACGCTGCGTGCCATCGGGATGCACAACGCGAAACTCGGTGTCGAACTCTTTTTCGCCATTGATCGCCTGTTGAATCGCCTGATGAGCCAATATTCGATCATCAGGATGGATGCTATTGCCCCAAATCTCGTAGCTAACCGGCGTGACACAAGCTACACCATAGAGCGCATACATACGCTCATCCCAGGTGATCACATTGCTTAACACATCCCATTCCCAAATACCAATCGCCGCCGAACGAATGGCCAGGGCGAGGCGGGCGGCAAGCCGTTGCTGCTCATCTTCGGCCCGTTTGCGTTCGGTAATATCCAACACCGTGCCAACGAGACGCTGCACCTTGCCCTGGGCATCAAGGATCGGTTCGCCGCGCACCTGGATATGGCGCAGTTCACCATCGGCGCGCATCAGGCGCAACTCCAGCATGTACGCTTGGCCCGTAGCGAGGCTCTGTTCAACCACCGTGCTATGGCGCTGCTGATCTTCAGGCAGGTAGTAGGCGAGCAATTCGCGAAAACTGGGCGGGCCTTGCGTGATAGGGCGCCCAAAGATACGATAGATCTCGTCCGACCAGATAATCGCCTCGGTGGCGGCCTCAAATTCCCAACTACCGAGCAGGGCAATGCGCTGCGCCGCCCGCAGATGCGCCTCGCTCTTGCGCAAAGCCGCTTGGCTCCACTCCAGCGCGGCGGTCCGGTCGGCCACACGCCGCTCCAACTCCCGATTGAGTTGGAGCAAGCCCTGGTCATGCTCCCGCAGCAGCGTCACATCGGTATGGCTGCCCAACATGCGCAGGGGCCGCCCTTTGCCATCGCGATCCACAATCTGCCCGATCGAGAGAATCCACTTCCAGCCCCCCTCCGCCGTGCGCAGGCGAAACTCCTGGCTATACTCCGCAATCAGGCCGGCGACATAGGCCGCAAAGACGGAACTCGCCCGTTCGCAATCATCGGGATGCAACCGCGCCCGCCAACTCTCCACCGTCTCACAAAACGTGTGCGGATCATAACCCAACATCGTCGCATAGGTAGGGCTCACCACCACCACTTGGGTCTGCAGATTCAGTTCATACAAACCCTGATTGGTGAAACTCAGAGTCAACTGAAGTTGTTCAGCATCAAAGGGATTCATGGTTTTGACCATACTTTTTTGTTGCGTGTTAGCGGGCTACGCCCCATGCGTATGAACGTAAGGGGCCTGCGACCTCTCAAACCCCGCCGGAAGGGGAAATTTTTCGGGGGCCATGATAAGACCTCACAGGTCTGCTCTTCTGCACTGGAACGCCATCAGCAAAGACCTGTGAGGTCTATGCTCTCCCTTATTTGAAAGGTATTGGGCCATGCCCCCAAACCCCCGCCAGAGGCCTACGTTCATGCGTATGCGGCTACGCCGCCAACACCCGACAAAGAGAATTTTAGGCTCAGCATTGCCGCCCTCAAACCCCCGCCGTGCGGCTGCATATGCGTGCTGCGGTGCTCATTGTTAATTGTAGCACCGAATTTGAGCGTATGATAGGGCCAGATGTAGCTATGCTGGCCCTATGTGCCTAGCGAGGGCCTCCTGCTTGCGGGTATCCACTACGAAGCAGCGTAACATCCTTGTCAGTGTTCGCGTGTATGTGGTAAGCTAGGGCACTAGGGAAAGAGCGGGAAACCAAGCCCGCGTCCGGCGGGGGCGCGGGGGCATGGCCCCCGCAACACACCCACCCGACGGGGGCGCGGGGGCATGGCCCCCGCAAACGCCCGCGTCCGACGGGGGCGCGGGGGCTTCGCCCTCGCAAACGCCCGCGTCCGACGGGGGCGCGGGGGCATGGCCCCCGCAACCAGACCCGTTCGGCGGGAGTGCGGGG
>RSAS01000788.1 GCA_003934145.1 Candidatus Viridilinea halotolerans
CTGACAAACCCGCCCACATCTGGTAAACTAGAGGTCATGAACATCCCTGATGTCAACCCCGAAACCATTGCTGATGAGGCCACGCGCACCCTCGTCATCCAGTTGCTGAACCTCATTGAGGCACAGGCAACGGAGATCACGACCTTGCGCGTTGAGAATCAGCAGTTGCGCGATGAACTCGCCCGCCTGAAGGGTGGTTCCGGGAAGCCTGACATGAAGCCAGCGGTCAAGCCGCCGTCGCAGGATTACTCGTCGGAGGCGGAGCGCCAGACGCGCACGCCGCGTGGCAAGCCCAAAAAGAACGAGACACTGACCGTCACCCGCGAAGAACGCTGCACCATTGACCCGGAGACCTTGCCGCCTGATGCGGAGCGCAAGGGGACGACCACGACCATTGCCCAACATCTGCGCATTGAGGTGGAGGTCATCCGCTTTGTCCGTGAGGTCTGGTACAGCAAGAGCCAACACAAGACGTTTATCGCCCCCCTGCCACCGGGCTACCACGGCGGGTTCAGCCCGACCATTCATACCTTGGTGATGAATCTCGGACACGGTGCCAACGTCAGCCAGCCTGCGCTGTTGACCTTTCTGCGCACGCTGGGTGTGCAGATTGGCACGGGAACGGTCGCCCGGACGCTGCTCGATCAGGATGGCCGCTGGGCCGAGGAAGCCGCCGCGATCCATCAGGCAGGACTGGCCAGTGGTGACTGGGTCGCCTCGGATCAGACCTCCACCCGCGTGGATGGCCAAAACGAGGTCTGCCACGTCGTGGGCAACGCGCTGTTTACCAGCTATCACACCCGTCCTGGCGGCACGCGACAAGATGTGCTGGCGGTACTCTGGGGCCAAGCGCCGCGGTTTCGGCTGAATGACGAAGCGCAGGCGTGGCTCGATGAGACGAGCCTGCCCGCGTCGCTGCGCACCCGTCTGAGCGCGGCCATCCCGTGGGATACGGAACTGAGCGAAGAAGCGTTGCGCCAACACCTGAATGACCACGGCATCACGCTGGGGCGGCAGCAGCAGCAGACGGTCTGGGACGCCTTGGCGGTGGCCGCCTATCATGCCCAGACGGAAGTCCCCGTCGTGCCCACCCTGCTGAGTGACGATGCGGCGGTCTATGATCGGGTGACCACCACGCACGCGCTCTGCTGGGTGCATGAATGGCGGCTCTACACGAAATTGCGCCCGCAGATTCCGCACCACCAAGCGTTGCTGGAGCAATTCCGCAAAGACTATTGGGCGCTCTACCGTCAGTTGCTGGCCTACCGTAAGGCTCCCAGCGCGGAGACGCGGGCGCGGCTGCACGATGCCTTTGACACGCTGATAGGCGAGGATACGGGGTACGATGCCTTGGATGATCGCATGGCCATGACCGCCGACAAGCGGGCGAAGTTGCTGGCCGTCCTCGATCATCCGGAACTGCCCCTGCATAACAACGACATGGAACTCGGCGCCCGACGGCGGGTGCGCAAACGCGATGTGAGCTTCGGGCCACAATCGCGGTCGGGTGCGCGTGCCTGGGACACGTTCCAAACCATCGCGGCAACGGCTGCGAAGCTTGGCGTGAGCCTGTTCCACTACATCCATGATCGGCTGGTCAATCCAGAGCAGACCCCGTCGCTGGCCGAGCGCATTGCGGAGCGGGCTGGCATAGCGACACAACCAGCGAGCTAAACACGGGGGAACAACCGCCCGTAAAGTGGGCGGTTGTTCCCCCGTGCGCTTCGTAGCCTCCCCCCCGGCTCAGGTGGCCGCGTGAGCCGCTGGGGTGGCAATTCGCCTTGACACACCTGGGCTGATCCAGGGGGTTTGGAGAGGATAC
>RSAS01000784.1 GCA_003934145.1 Candidatus Viridilinea halotolerans
CGGCCACGCGCCGCATTGTGCGCGTGGAGCAGAACGACGAGGGCGAAGCCACGGTCGTCTTGGGGCGCGAAGGCGCCAGCGACTTCTCGCCCTATGAGTATGCCTACCTCAAGTACCCCGGCTGCGTGGCCCATCACGCTGCCGACGAGGCCCACAACGCCCGTGGGACGAACACCGATATTGCGCGGAGCGTCCACTACGGCTGGCTGGGGTCGCAGACCCACAGCATGCTCAGTGGCACGATCAGCGGCGGCATGCTCGACGGCCTCTACCACCTGCTCTACCGCTTCAACCCCACCTTCTGGAAACGGAACGGCTTGGGCTGGGCGGATGTCGGAGACGCGATTGAGCGGTATGGCTTCGTCGAACAGATCGTCAGCGAGAAGCAGGCCGATGCCCGCAAGGGCAGTGGCGAAAGCGATGTCTCCATCAGCACCAAACCCGCCCCTGGGATGAGTGCCAAGTTGCTGCCCGCCCTGCTGGAACAGACCATCTTTATTGACGCCGAGAAGGATCTGGGTTCCTTCATGCCCGATCTGGAAGAGATTCCGGATGTCGTGGACATGCACGACCCCATGCTTCAGGAGATCATGGCCGAGGCCGACGCGCACCTCCAAGAAGCGACCGAGGAGCGCGATGCGGCCTTGAACGAATACGAGAGCCTTGTGGACGACCCCGGCGCAACGTCGGCGGAGCGGAGCGAGGCGCAGTCTGCGTTGCACGAGGCCGAGGCGGTGCTGAGTGCCGCCGAAGCCGCGATGAAGGAGGTGAAGGCGCGCGATGATCAGGTGAATCTTGAACGCGCATACCGCAAAATCACGGGCTGGCTCGACGAGGCGGCCAAAGAGCGGGTGAAGCCCGCCATGTTAGCCAAGGGCATGCTGCCCCGCTGGTGGGCCGCGCTGCCCTGCGTGCGCCCGGCCTTTCAGGTCACCCAGACCCAGCGTGGCGATTGGGGCGACGTAGAGAACTACGAGGTGCTCTATCAAGCGCCGGTGCTGGCCGAGGACTATCGCTACCCCTTGGAGCGGCGGCTGATCGAGCATGTGCAAGAGCAGGTCGGTCAAGGGCGCTCGGTGATGATCTACATCGAGCAGAACGACGTTCGCTCGACGCCCAAGCGTCTAGCGGATGTGCTGGCGGCGTTTGCTCCGTGGGCATTGCCCAACAACGTAGACCCCGAAGACCGCGAGGATGCCATTCGCGCCGCGCACCAGCGCGGGGTGCAGGTCTTTATCGTTCCGTACCGCCGCGTGAGCGAGGGGTTGAATTTGCAGTTTTTGGATACCATTATTTGGTATGAAATGGCCATGAACTACTACCACCTGCGGCAGGCCAACCAGCGCATCCAGCGCCTGGGGGCGACGAATCTGAAGCAGGTGATCTACCTCGTCTATCGTGGCTCGGTGGCCCACCGCAAGCTCTTCAAGCTGGGCGAGCAAGCGGGCAGCGCCAGCCTCTTCGCGGGCGACACGCCCGAAGGGGCACTGGCCCAGACCGTAGGGGCCGACCGGACGACCTTGGCGCGGATGAGCGCCTCGGTCGCAACGGTTGACGACGACGACCACGGCGATCTGAGCGACGCGGCGCTGCGTAGCGCCTTTGCCGAGCGGTCGAAGCGCGCCAATGCCGCCCGCAAGAAGGGGCGCGTCTGGCTGGGGGTGCAAGACACCCTGCCGCAGCGCCTCGCCACCATCCGCGACCGCCTCGCCAATCGCGTCATCACGCCGGTAGCCGCGCCGGTGGCCGCGCCTACGCCCGCGCCGCAGGCCACGCCCGCGCCGCAGGCCACGCCCGCGCCGCAGGCCA
>RSAS01000729.1 GCA_003934145.1 Candidatus Viridilinea halotolerans
TTCGGGGGCCATGCCCCCGAACCCCCGCCGGAAGGCCCGCCAGAGGCTTACGTTAGGCGAATGGCCTCCCACGTCCCGCATCCCGCGTCCCGCGTCCCCGCCGCCCTCACGCTCGCTGCACCTCTGGGCTCAATCCTTCGGCTTCGCTCTTGCCCTCGAGCCCCAGGCTCAGCATGAACATGCCCGCCATCAGGAGCGCCGAGGCGAAGTAGGCGACCATGAGTCCTTGCATGCCGCCGCCCCAGGCGTCGGCCAAAGCGCCGAGGATGGCGACCACCATCAGGTTGCCGACGCTGATGCCCACGTTGACTAAGCCTTGTGCGGCGCCGCGCTGTTCGGGGGCGACTTTGTTGAGGACGACGGTGCGTAGCGTGCCGCCAACCACAATGCCTACGCCTAAGCCGATCAGGATACTGGCGGGCATGAAGATCCAGATGCCTGGCCCCATGCCGGTCAAGGCGAGCATGGCCGAACCCAGACTGAGCGTGCCAAAGCCGATCAGCATCACGAGACGCGCACCCAGGCGGTTCAGCAATTGCCCGAAGAGCATTGAACCCACCGTAGAGGCCAAAACCAACGGGATGAGCATGAGACCCGCCCGATCCGGCGCGGCCCCCGTCCCCTCTACCGCGACCGTGGAGATGAAGAGCACGCTGCCCATGCCAAAGCCCGAACCCGCGCAGAGCGTGTAGGTCAAAGCGAGTTGGGGTTGGGCAAAGAGGTTCAGCGGCACCACCGGCATCACCGCCTTGCGCTCTACGGCAATGAGGCCCGCCAAACCGATCAGCGCCAGCAGCAGCAGCCACGGCCAGACGAGGAAGCCTAAGGCGTCATCCAAGACCCGGTTGATGCCCAAGACCAACCCGGTTAGCACGAGGGTCACCAAGAGCACGCCGCCCCAGTCGAGGGGGGCGAGGTTTTCGACGTGCTGTTTGGCGGGCAGGCGGCTCAGGCCCATCCAAAAGACCAGAATGGAGACTGGAATATTGAGCAAGAAAATCCAGTGCCAACTCAGCATTACCAGAATGAACGAAGCCACCAGCGGCCCCAACAAGAAGGCCATGCCAAAGGTTGCGCCAAACATACCCAAGGCTTTGCCCCGCTCTTCACGCGGAAAAGCATCGCCAATCATCGCGCTGGCGATGGGAGTCACCCCGCCCGAACTGAAGCCCTGCACGGCACGGCCCACCAACAGCCACCAGTAGCTTGGTGCCAGCGCAATGAGCAATGAACCCAGGCCAAAACCCAACACATTGAGCAAAAAGACAGGCCGCCGCCCATAGCGATCGCCGAGGCTCGCCATCAACGTCGTACTCATCAGCGTAAAGAGGCTAAAGATGATCGTGAGCATGCCGATCTGGCTATTGCCCACGCCAAAGGTCGCCTTCAGTGCTGGTACGGCTGGGGCCATCACCGCCGAATCCAACGCCGCCATAAAGACACCAATAAAGAGCACCGTCATCACCTTGCGCCGTGCCTGCGCGTCCAAGACTTCCGGCTCCGCCGTTTGCATACCGCCTCCGTAATGGGAATTCACCGTTTAGGGATGGCTTCGCCTTGCGGCGATCGGCTTTACAGCTTGGTGAGGAGGATGCGGAGGGCTACGCCCTCCGCATCCTCCTCACTGGGACAGGGTTTTTGCGGGGGCCATGCCTCCGCACCCCCAACGCGGCAGACTGTAAAGTGGTTACAAACCATCCCGTAGGATTGTAGGCCATTATACTCCTCTGCTGGAGCTTCAGGATTGGGAGGGGGTTTGCGGGGAGGGCTACGCCCTCCTGTTCACATTGCGTTTAGGGCTACCGCCC
>RSAS01000949.1 GCA_003934145.1 Candidatus Viridilinea halotolerans
TTTGCGCCATAGGTAGTGCCGACTTTAGTCGGCTTCCCATCGCATCCGAAGACCTTTGCCGACTAAAGTCGGCACTACGATTGTCAAGCTGAAACGCCAATTCTGAAACCTTGTCTACTGCTATTACACGTTCAGGAGCCTTCTATGGATCCATTGGTGATTGAACATGTTGCGAAAACCTTTGCCCAAACCGTCGCGGTGCGCGATGTGAGCTTTCGCGTGGGTGCGGGTGAGATCTTTGCACTGCTGGGGCCAAATGGGGCCGGGAAGACGACGACGATTCGCATGGCGCTCGATATTTTTCAGCCCGACCAGGGAACTATTCACCTCTTTGGCGCACCGCCGGGGAACCAGGTGCGTGACCGCATCGGCTACCTGCCTGAAGAGCGTGGCCTTTACCGCAATCTCAACCTGGTCGAGTGTCTTGTCTATCTGGCCGAGTTGAAGGGCTTGGCGCCAAGCACGGCGCGGCACCGCCTGACGGGCTGGCTGGAGCGCTTTGATCTGGCGGCCCACAGCCACAAGCGGATCAATGATCTGAGCCGGGGGATGCAGCAGAAGGCTCAATTTATTGCTGCCCTCATCCACGAGCCCGATCTGCTGATTGTGGATGAACCCTTCGCGGCGCTCGATCCGGTCAATACCCGTTTGATCAAAGATATTCTGCGTGAATGGGCTGCCCAAGGGCGCACGGTGATCATGTCTACCCATCAGATGCACTTGGTTGAAGAGTTGGCCGAGCGCATGGTAATGATCAATCGGGGCGAAGTGGTGCTTTACGGCACGGTCGCGGCGGTGCGCCAACAATTTGCGGCCAATGCGCTTGTGATTCATGGCCAAGGACAACTTGGCCCGCTGCCCGGAGTGGCCGCCGTGGACGCCCAGCGTGAACCGGGGAGTTACCTGTTGCGCCTAGAAGATGATGTAGCGCCGCAGCAGGTGTTGCGCGCCTTGGTAGCGCAATCGGCCTACACCATTGAACGTTTTGCCGTTGCCCTGCCCACGCTTGATGAGATCTTTGTGCGTGTGGTCGCCGGTGAGCAGCCGCAGGAGGTGCTGGCATGAAGCGCCTCTTCTTGGTTGCTCGCCATGAGTATCTGCGCCATGCGCGGCGGCGCGCCTTTCTTTTGGCGACATTGGGGCTGCCGCTGTTGGCCCTGTTGGGGATGGGCGTGCTGATTTTGCTGATTCAACGGGCCGAGCGCCCCGAAGCGGCGCTGGGCTTTGTCGATCAGAGCGGATTGCTGGCCGCTTTTACGCTGGCGCTGCCGAACGATCCTGAGGCGACACTGGTTCCCTTGCAGCCCTTTGCGCATGCGGCAGCGGCGCAGGCCGCCCTTGAGGCGGGTGAGATTGCGGCCTATGTGTTGATTCCCGCCGACTATAGGGCGCATGGCCGCGTTGAGGTTATTGGCGTGGAACAACTCTCTAGTGCGGGCCAACGCAGCCTTGAAGCGGCACTGCGTCAGGGACTCGTGGCGCAGGCCCAACTCACGCCAGCCCAAGCGGCACTCGCGCATGATCCGCTGGGCCAGATCGAGGCGCTGAGCCCTGACGGGCGTTCGTCTGATCCAGATGCCTTCTTTGGGCGCGCCATGGTTGCCATGCTCGCTGGTCTGCTCTTTATGCTGACCGTCTTCACCTCGTCGAGCTACCTGTTGCAGGCGTTGATCGAAGAGAAAGAGAACCGGACAATGGAGTTGCTCGCAACCTCCATCAGCGCGGAGCAGTTAATCGGGGGCAAGACGCTCGGCTTGGGGCTGTTGGGCCTCACCATTGCGGGAGTCTGGGTGGTGGTGGGAAGCATCGGCTGGCAGATCGGTGCGCTCTTTTTTCCGGCGCTACACGCGATCAACCTGAGCTTGGGCATGCTCTTGGCGGCGGCGCTGCTGCTGCCCTTGGGCTACATGCTCTTCGCCGGCATCATGATCGCCATCAGCGCGATGGTGCCCACGGCCCAGGAGGGGCAGCAGTTTGCCGGGCTGGCGACCATTGTCGCCATCTTGCCGATGATCGCCAGCGCCTCCTTCTTCCTCAACCCCAACGGCCTCTTCGCCACCACCCTGAGCCTCTTTCCGCTTTCGGCCCCGCTGGCGATGCTGATGCGCATGGTGCTTACCAGTGTGCCGCTGTGGCAACTCGTGCTGAGCGTAACGTTCTTAGCGCTCGCTGCGGGCGGCATGATCTGGATAGCTAGCCGCATCTTCCGTGTTGGTATGTTGCGCTACGGCCAGCGTATGAGCCTGCGCGATCTGCTACGGGCGAGCATGTAGGGAAGGGTTTTTGGGAAAGGCGAAGCCCCTCCCGAAAACCCTCCCTTCTCTTTTGGGAAGGTAATTACGCTTATGCAACGCACACTCCTCGTGGCGCGCCACGATTTCTTGCGCCACCTGCGCCGCCCCAGTTTCCTGATCGCCACGGCGGCGCTGCCACTCCTGCTGGCGCTGATGTTCTGGTTCATCGGCGTGGGCATTACGGAAGCGGACGATGCACCCACAGAAGGGGCGCGGCAATCCATTGGCTATGTGGATCATAGCGGGCTGCTGGCCAGCCCCGATCCGGATCTGGCAGCCTATTTGCGCCACTTTCCGGATCGCGCCAGTGCCGAAGCAGCCCTCGGCGCGGGGGAGCTTGCGGGCTTCTACGAATTTCCCGCCGATTATCTCACGGGGGGCACGGTGGTCTGGGTGGGCAGCGCCACACTCGGCGCACAGGGCCAAACGGCGGTGGCCAACCTCGTGCGCGCCGGGTTGCTTGCTGAAGAGCCGGAACTGGCGGCACAACTGATGCGGCCCACAAGCTTCGAGCATAGCACGCCAGCGGCGAGCGAAGCACTGGCCGAGCAGCCGCTGGCCGAGGACATGTTGCCCTTGATGTTGCCCTACGTCTTTGCCATGATCCTCTACGCGACCATTCTCTCCTCGGCGAGTTTCCTGCTTCAGAGCGTCACCGAAGAGAAGGAGAATCGCACGATTGAGATCATCCTTACCTCGCTCCGCCCACTGGAATTGCTCACCGGCAAGGTGCTGGGCTTAGGGCTACTGGGGCTGGTGCAGGTAGGCTTCTGGCTGGGTAGCGGGCTACTGCTGCTGCAACTCAGCGGCATGACCCCGCCAACGGAGGGTTCAACGCTTGCTTGGGGCACTATTGCGCTCATGTTCTGCTACTACCTCCTCGGCTACCTCGTCTACGGCAGCCTGCTCGCCGCCGTTGGCGCAGTGGTAGGCAACGTGCGCGAAGGCTCCCAATTTGTCACCCTCCTGGTCATCCCCAGCGTCATCCCCCTCTGGTTCCTGGGTGTGTTGATCAGCCAACCCGACGGCCTCTTAGCCCGTAGCTTGAGCCTCTTCCCCCTGACTGCGCCAGTAACCATGATGATCCGTGCGCCGCTCACCAATCTCGCGGCGTGGGAGGTGGGCCTGAGCCTCTTGCTGCTTGCGGCGACGGCAGCGGGCACCATCTGGATCGCCAGCCGCCTCTTCCGCGCCGCAAGCCTACTGAGCGGCCAGCGCATCAGCGTGGGGGTGATCATGCGGGCGCTGCGGGCATGATGCCACTGCAGGCAATAGCGCACTAATCCCCTCCTCCTTTGTAATGTAGAGGAGCAAGAAAAGGAATGAAAACAAGCTGAAGTTGCGCTAACGTGGGCAACTCAATGGCTCTTGGCAATCTGCAGGATCTCCTCGCAGGCCCGCAGGGTCGCAATGCGCGCCCAGCCCAACGAGGCATTGGGGCCGATGGCGATGAGCAGCAGCAGGTCGCCCATTGTGGCCATTAGGATACTCTGGTCTTGACCTTCGTGAATGACAAGGTGACCAGGGTTCTGTTGGCCCAGATTGCGCCCAATCTCGGCGAGCGCCATGGTATTGCCGGCGGCGAGGGCGGCAACCACGGTGATGTTGATGTCACGCCGTCGGCTCCAGTGGGTCAAGACGATACCACTGAGATCGGCCAAGACGGCGCAATGGACATCTGGTTCCATGGCCATGTCTTTGAGGGCCAAGCGCATCGCTTCAATCTGCTGTTCGCTGTAGCTACGCCCATCCAGCCCGCTGCTGCGCGGGGTTAAGTGTACCGCCACATGGCCACCGCTCTGCACCCCTGGGGGCAGGGGGGCCGTCGGCTTGCGCGAGCGCAACGCCGCCAAGCGTTGACCCAGCGGCCCGGTACCCGTCGGTAGGGCGGGCGAGACATCTTCAACAACAGACGCTACCGGCTGCGATGTTGCATCACGCTGCGAAGGGCGCGGCAACAGTTTGATCGGATCGAGCAGTAGATCGACCGCAAGCCGCATACGTTCCGGCGAGACCGGCTTCTCCAAGAGGCAATCAATCTTCAGTTGGGCCGCCCGCTCTGGCGAGAGATCCTGCGGACTAACGGTAAAGACAATCACCGCCGTCGTGGGGTCTAGCTCGCGCACACGCTGCACCAGATCAAACCCATCCATACCGGGCATGCGAATATCGGTAAAAAGCAGATCAACCGGCTGACGGGCAACGTGCAGCAGCGCCGCCTCAGCCGAGGCCACGGCATGCACCTCGTAGGGCGAGTCGTCGCTCAGAGCCAAACTGACAATGCGGCGAATGTTGGAATCATCATCTACGATCAAAATGCGCTTGACCATTGAGTCACTCCCTGGGGCGAGGGATTAGCATATATATGTAGTATAACCGAAGGTGAGGGTATGCGGGGGCGCGGCCATGCGCATTATCTTAAGGGGCCTGCGGCCCCTAAAACCCTGCTTGCGCAGGGGTGCGCGCGGGAACCTGGTTCCCGCGCATCCTCCCGCCTTCCGGCGGGGTTTGGGGCTTGTGCCCCATGCTAGGTTGTTGGGCTGGCTAGGCCAGCCCAGCAACCTAAGGCAACCTAAGGCAACCTAACGCAACGCAATGTGCAACTCCTTGAGTTGGCGCTCGTCCACGCTCGAAGGCGCCGCCGTCATGAGATCAGAGGCTTGTTGCGTCTTGGGGAAGGCCATAATTTCGCGGATGGTGCTTTCGTCGGCGAGCAGCATGACGATGCGATCGATGCCGCCAGCGATGCCGCCGTGGGGCGGCGCACCATACTCGAAGGCTTCGAGCATGTGCCCAAATTGGGCTTGCGCCGTCTCGCGGCTGATGTTGAGCAGGTCAAAGACCTGCTGTTGCACATCGCGGCGGTGGATTCTGATGCTACCGCCGCCCACTTCATAGCCGTTGAGCACGAGATCGTAGGCTTTGGCCCGCACCACACCAGGGTCGCTTGCCAGTAGATGCAAGTCTGCGTCCAACGGTGCGGTGAAGGGGTGGTGGCGGGCATCCCAGCGCGCCTCGTCCTCGTTCCATTCAAGCATGGGGAAGTCTAGCACCCACGAGAAGTGGAGCGTGTTGGGATCGGCAAGATTCAAGCGCGTGGCAAACTCGCGGCGCAGCTTGTCGAGGCTCGCCGCCACCACGGCTGCCTGGTCGGCGACGATGAGCAGCAGGTCGCCCGCTTGGGCCTGCATGCGCCCAACAAGCGCCTCCATTTCGCCCGCACCCAGGTTTTTGCCGAAGGAGGAGCGCACCTCGCCGCCAGCGGCAGGTAGAGCAGCCCACGCCAAGCCGCGTGCCCCGCCCGCTTTCGCCAACTCAACCAATTCGTCCAGTTGCTTGCGCGAGTAGCCGCCGCAGCCGGGGATGCGCAGCCCCTTCACCTGCCCACCCGCATCAAGTGCGCCCCGGAAGACTTGGAAGGGCGTATTGGCGAGCAGGTCGTCGAGTTTGATCAACTCAAGCTCGTAGCGCAGATCGGGCTTATCGCTGCCATAGCGCTCCAGCGCTTCCGCGTAACTCAGGCGGCGGAAGGGGGTAAGCAGCCGCTTCTGGGGCACCACCGTTTGGCACAGCGCAGTAAAGAGCCGTTCTAGCAGCACCAGCACATCCTCCTGCTCCACAAAGCTCATCTCCATATCGAGCTGGGTGAACTCAGGTTGCCGATCCGAGCGCAGATCCTCGTCGCGAAAGCAGCGCGCAATCTGGAAATACTTGTCGTAGCCCGCCACCATCAGCATCTGCTTGAGCTGCTGCGGGCTTTGCGGCAGGGCGTAGAATTTGCCCGGATGCACCCGCGACGGCACGAGGTAGTCGCGCGCCCCTTCGGGGGTGGACTTGATCAGGATCGGCGTCTCGATCTCTAAAAAGTCCTCTTGATCAAGAAAATCGCGCATAAACTTAATCACCCGATGGCGCAGAATAAGGTTGCGCTGCATCCGTTCGCGGCGCAAATCCAGGTAGCGATACTTGAGACGTAGCGCCTCGTCCTCACCACCCTCTTGCGCAATATAGATTGGCGTCGTGCGCGCCGCGTTGAGAATCTGCGCATCAAGCGCCTCGAGCTCAACCGCGCCGGTGGCCAACTGCGGATTCACCGCCTCAGCGGGGCGGGGGCGCACACAGCCGCGCACCTGCAACACATATTCCGAACGCGACTGCTCGGCCACCTGATGCGTCGCAGCGGTAATACTGTCGAAAACGACCTGGGTGATCCCATAGCGATCACGCAGGTCAATGAAAATAAGCTCCCCGTGGTCGCGGCGGCGATGAACCCAGCCCGCCAACGTCACCTCTTGGCCGACGTGTTCCGGGCGCAGCTCGCCGCACGTGTGCGAGCGAAACATAGTGACTCCTTGCATGGAATGGCGTTGCCATTGGGTGGTAGGGACGCTGAATTATATCATGGGGCGGCAGGCACGCATCTGAGGTACGCCGTCCGGCGGGGGTGCAGGAAAGGGTATGTGAGGGAACCAAGTTCCCTCACATACCCTTTCCTGCAAAAAAACAGGGTTTGGGGCGGTACCCCAAGCCTCACAGTGCCACTGGCTGCCCCTGGTTGGCCAGCGAACGGGTGGCGGCCTCGAGGATGCGCACGACCCGCAGGCCCGCCTGCCCGTCGGAGAGCGGCGTTTGGCCGTTTTGGATGCATGTGGTGAAATGCTCTGTCTCGATCTTCAGCGCTTCGATGTTATCCAGGCGCGGTGCCCACATATCGCCCGTGCGGTAGCCGACATGACGCTGGTAGATCGCGTCCTCCGCTTCGCTGACGATGATCCCTTTGTCGTAGACCTTGATCTTTTCGCTCATCTCAATATCGTCGTAGACGATCATTTTTTCTGAGCCACCAATCAGGGTGCGACGGATCTTTACGGGTGCCATCCAGTTCACATGGAAGTGCGCCATGATGTGATCAGCAAAAAAGCATGTTAGATAGGCCATGTTCTCCGGACGGCCAGGCACATGCGCCATGCCCGTCGCTGCGACGAGTGTCGGCATCTGGCCAATCAGATAGTCCATGATTGCCAGATCATGCACAGCGAGATCCCAAAGTACATTAATATCTTGTTGAAAAAGACCAAGATTGACGCGCACGGAATCGTAGTAGTAGAGCGAGCCAAGTGTGCCATTAGCGAGCAATTCTTTAATCTTACGCACCGCGCTCGTATAAATGAAGGTATGGCCCACCATCAACGTCAAGCCACGGCGCGCCGCTTCGGCCACCAGGCGCTCGCCTTCGGCCACCGTCGCAGTAAAGGGCTTCTCGACAAAGACATGTTTGCCCGCCAAGAGCGCCTGCAGCGCCAAGGGAAAGTGGGCATTGACCGTGGTGGCAATCGCCACCGCATGCAGCGTCGCGTCGGCCAAGAGATCCTCAGCCTGCGCATAGGTCTGGATGGTCGGGTAGAGTTGCGCGGCGAGCGCACGGCGCTCGGGGCGCTGATCGCAGACCGCAGCGATACGCACCCCATTGATCTGGGCGAAATTACGCACCAGATTCGGCCCCCAGTAGCCATAGCCAATGATACCAATGTTTAGCATAGTGTATGCACCAAAGCGAGCCACTCGCCCTCTTGGTGGCGCGCCACTTGGCGCAACCCCACCGCCGCAAAGGCGGAGCGGACCTCTTCTTCGCGGGTGTCAATAATCCCGCTGCTGATCAGCAAGCCGCCTGGGGCGAGGTTGGCCGCGAGATCGGCGGCGACGATGCAGAGGACGCGGGCAATCAAGTTAGCAACAATGAGCTCAAATTTAGCCTCAAACCCGGACGTTGGTGCCGAAGCGTCCGTAGCCTCGTCCGCCGCCTGATCGCCAAAATTGCCACTGAGCCAATGGCCCATGCGCGATCCCGCGCCGAGGCTGCCCGTGGCGACGCGCACGCGATCCGCGACATGGTTCAGCGCCACATTCTCGGCGGCTACCTTGGTCGCCACTGGGTCGTTATCGAGCGCCACCACCAACGTGGCACCCAATTTGGCCAAGGCAATCGCCAAGATACCAGAGCCGGTGCCGAGATCAAGCGCATACTGGCCGGGGCGGGACTGTTCCTCCAATAGCGCCAGACAGAGCCGCGTGGTGGGATGCAGGCCGGTGCCAAAAGCCATGCCCGGATCTAGGTGCAGCACCACATCGTCGGGAGCGGAATCGTGTTCCAGCCACGAAGGCACAATCACCATGCGCTGGCCCACACGCAGCACACTATAATGCTGCTTCCACGCATTGGCCCAATCCTCCTCGGCGAGCGTACGCAGTTGCAACGGGCCAACCGGACGCATCTGGCCCAAATGCCAGAGCGCCTGCTCCACCCGCTGACGAATTTCTTCTGTCTGCGCATCAAACGGCAAATAGGTACGCAGCGTCGTCGGGCGGGTCACATCGTAGCAAAACTCCGGCCCCTCATCACCCGGCGTCCAGGCCGGCTCGACCACGACGCCCCCGTTATAGCCAAAGCGCGCCAAGACTTCGGCAACCGCTTCGGCGGCTTCGTTGTCGGCGCTGACGGACAGTTCTAGCCATGTCATGTGAGGATCTGCTCCTAGAGCATGTGGATTCTTCGGGGGCTGCGCCCCCGCGCCCCCGTCGCACGGGGGGATTCTGCGAGGGCCAGGCCCCCGCGCCC
>RSAS01000011.1 GCA_003934145.1 Candidatus Viridilinea halotolerans
ACTAGAGTCAATGTTCTGTCCGCCCATGAACCCGCTTGCGGGAGAGGGGACAGGGGGTGAGGGCCAAAGGGCGCATCCCCACCACGAATCTGTAGCGCCGCCCCGCCTCGCGCCGCCCCGCCCCACGCCACCCTACAGCACATGCACCGGATCGACGTCGATCTGCCAGCCGGGCGCAGGGAGAATCGCGGCGAACAGCGTATCGATTGCGGCGGCTGAAGCATCCACGGGGATGCGCAGGATCAGGTGCCAGCGCCAACGCCCTCGGCTGCGCTGGATGAAGGCCGGGGCCGGCCCGACGATGCTCCAGCCGCGTAGCCCCTGTTTGGCGATCAGTTGCGCGATCTGGTCGGCCAGTTGTTCGGCTTTGCGTTGCGTTTGGCTCGCGTCGCTCGCGGCGTAGATCAGGCGCACGAGGCGGCTAAAGGGCGGGTAGCCGGTCTCGCGGCGGAAGGCGATCTCTTGGCTGAAGAAGGCGGCGTAGTCGTGTTCTTGGGCCGCACGTAGGGCGTAGTGTTCGGGGTTGTAGCTCTGGATAATCACCTCGGCGCCGGCGTTGCGCCGTCCGGCACGGCCCGCGACTTGGGTGAGCAACTGGAAGGCGCGTTCGCCGCTGCGAAAGTCGGGCAGGTGCATGCCCGTGTCGGCGGCGACAACGCCGACCAGCCCGACGAGCGGCAGATCAAGACCCTTGGCGATCATTTGGGTGCCGACGAGAATGTCCACCTCGTGCTGCAGCATGGCATCGAGCATACGATCGTGCGCACCTTTGGCGCTGGAGGTGTCACGATCCCAGCGCACGACGCGAGCTTGGGGCAAGAGCGCCGTCACCTCTTCGACCACCCGTTGGGTGCCGATGCCAAAACTGCGCACGCGGCGGCTGAGGCATTGCGGGCAGATGTAGGGCAGGGGCGCACGCGCACCGCACGAGTGGCAGATGAGCGTGCTCTCTTCCGCATTGGCCTGGCCTTCGCGTTCGGCATAGTGTACGGTCATAGGGTTGGAGCAAGCACTACAGCCGATCACATGGCCACAGTCGCGGCAGAGCACAAACGAGGCGGCGCCGCGCCGGTTGAGGAAGAGAATCGTCTGTTCGCCTTGGGCAAGGCTGGTGCGTAACGCCTGTTGTAAGAGCGTGCTAAAGATCGAGCGGTTGCCCTCCTGGAGTTCATGGCGCATATCTACGATGCGCACGCGCGGCAGCGGCAGGGGCTGCGAGCGGGGCAAACCATCGGCCCCGCTGCCGCCGCCGACGCGCTCGGCGAGGGTGAGCAACTGGTAGTGGCCCTGTTGCGCCTGGTAGAAACTCTCGACTGAGGGGGTCGCACTGCCCAGAATCGTCACGCTGCCAGTAAGCGCGGCCAACTGAAGAGCGACATCGCGCGCTTGGTAGCGCGGGCTGCTGTCGTGCTTGTAGCTCAACTCATGCTCTTCGTCCACCACAATCAGCCCCAGTTCGGGCAGGGGCGCAAAGACCGCCGAACGGGAGCCGATGGCCACCCGTGCCGCGCCCGAACGCAGCCGCCGCCACTCGTCGTAGCGCTCGCCCAGTGCGAGGCCGCTGTGCAGTACAGCCAATTGCCCCGGAAAGCGGGCGGCAAAACGGCGCACCAACTGCGCCGTGAGCGCAATTTCGGGCACCAGCACGAGTGCCTGCCGCCCCAGACGCAGGGCGCGCGCAATGACGCGCAGGTAGACTTCGGTCTTGCCGCTGCCGGTGACGCCGTGGAGCAGGAAGATGGGAATGGGAGATGGGAGATGGGGGATGGGGGATGGGGGATGGGGGATGGGGGATGGGGTTCGGG
>RSAS01000941.1 GCA_003934145.1 Candidatus Viridilinea halotolerans
ACCCCGCCGGACAGGGGGAAATGCGGGGGAACCAGGTTCCCCCGCACCCCCTACACTACAGATTCCAGTCACACCCAAAAGAATTTGTTAGACAGGGTTTCGCTTGCTCTGCTTAGGAACCACTTATGGATAGCTCACAATCTACGAGCCTCCGTGATAACGTTATAACCCTCGCTTGGCTCATTGGCGGCAGTATGGCCCTGCTGCTCGTCTATTGGTTGAGTGTGCTGTTACTCTGGGGGCTGGATTATCTGGCCAGCCAGAACCTGTTGTTCGCTTCGCTCGCCTCCGTCATCGCGCTTATTGCCCATCTTGCCGCGCTGCTCCTGCTGCGCCGCAAGCTGCTTGTGCTGAGTCGGCGCACCCTCTTTTATGCGCTGCTGCTCGCCGCTACCGCCTTCGCGCTTGTTTTTGGCGGCCCCGCCGGCCCACTCACGATCCTCTTTTTGGTTCCCGTAGTGACCGCCGGCTTGCTTGGGGAGGGCTACGATAGCACTTTAGTTGCTTTGGCTGCGGTCTTCCTCTATGCACTGATGGGCATGGCCCAGCAGTCTGCGCTGCTCAATCCCCTCGTCATCGTCTTCCCGCTGTCGCTGCTGCCCTTCACTGTTGCCGCCACCTTCCTCGCCTTCATTGCGTGGCTCAGTGGCCGCGATCTCGCCCGCGTTGTCCAGCAGTCGCGCAGCCGCGCCGATGAGTTGCTGCATAAGACCGAACAACTCATGGAGAAGAGCATCCAGCAGGTGGAATTGGGCAGCGAATTGGCCACCGCTGCGGGTGAGTTGCAGACGGCATCGCAGCAGCAGGCGAGTGGGGCCACCGAACAGGCCAGCGCTGTCACCCAAGTTTCAACCACAATTGAGGAGTTGGGTAGCACCGCACGCCAGATCGCCCAATCGGCAGATCACGTCTCGCAGGCTGCCCAGCAGACGCTAGAGAACCTGAGCACTGGTCAGGGCGCGGTGGACGAGAGCATCCAGGCGATGGAACGCATTCGCGGGCGCGTTTCCGATGTCTCCAACCGCGTCCTCAGCCTCGGTGAACGTTCGCAGCAGATCGGCGAAATTATTGACCTGATTGACGATATTTCCGACGAAACCCACCTGTTGGCGCTCAATGCCGCGATTGAGGCCGCCGGTGCGGGTGAACATGGCCGCCGCTTTGCGGTCGTTGCCGCCGAAGTCAAGAGCCTCGCCAACCGCACCCTCGCCGCCGCCCGCGAAGTCAAGGGGGTCATTGCCGAAATTCGCCAAGCCACCGCCGCCGCCGTCCTCGCCGCCGAAGAGGGCAGCAAAGAGGTGGAACGCGGCGTCGAACTGGCCCATCGCGCCGGCCAGACCATGGACAACATTGTGATGGTGGCCGAACGCACCGCCCAGAGCGCCGCCGAGATTGGCCTCGCCACCGCGCAACAGCAGAGCGCTAGCGAACAGGTGGTCGAAACCATGCGCGAGATCGCCGAAGTCGCCCGTCAAACCGCCCTCGGCGCCCGCCAGATGGCCGAGTCGGCGGCCATGCTCACCGCGATTGCCGATCGCCTCCACGGGATTGTGGTGAGTGAAGGAGCGAAGGAATAGAGAACGGAAGAATAGAAGAACGGAAGAACAGAAGAACGGAAGAACGGAAGTCTGTTCTCTGTTCATCGGTTCTCTGTTCATCGGTTCATCTGTTCATCGGTTCATCTGTTCTCTGTTCTCCATCATGGATCTCTCATCTTTCCACAACCAATTCCGCGAAGAGACCACCGAGAATATTCGCATTCTCGGCGAGGGGTTGTTGGCGCTCGAAAACGAGCAGGACGAGGCCAAGCGCAAGGCGACGATTGACCGCGTCTTTCGGGCGATGCACACGATTAAGGGTTCGGCGCGTATGTTGGGCTTCGAGCCGGTGGGCCGTTTGGCCCACGCCCTCGAAAGCCTCCTCGGCGAATTGCGCCAGGGCCAGCGCAGCCTCGATCTCACCCTCGCCAATAGCCTGCTGCAGAGCGGCGATACCATTCTCAGCCTAACCATTGCGGCAGTAGATCAGCAGCCGCCGCCGTTGGATGTGGATGCCGCCCTCGCGGCGTTGCCCGCGCCCGCTGGTACCGTCACTGCCCCCGCTCCACCAACGCCCCTCGCGTCCGCTGTTGCACCGCCAGCCTCCGCCGTCATTGCGCCGCCTACGCCGCCCCCGCCACCCGCCGCCGCGCCCGTCGCCCTTCCGCCGATGCCGCGGCCCTCTACGCGCCAGACCATCCGTGTACGCGTGGATCGCCTGGATCGCATGCTCAATCTGGCCGGGGAGTTGGTGGTTGGTCAGCAAACTCTACATAACCATGAAGAACAACTCAACGCCCTACAGCCGATCGTTGAGCGCCAGCAACGCGCCCTCGACGACCTCGAAGCGGAGTTGCAACGGCTGCGCTTCTCGCCCGCGCAGCGTCAGAATCTCGATCTGCGCCTCAGCACGCTACGCGAAACCAGCACGGAGGTGTTGCGCCTTGCGCAGCGTGCAGGCGACCGCTTTACGCGCCACACGAGCCAACATGGTCTGCTAGTCAAAGATCTCGAACTCGAAGTGATGTCCGCCCGCCTGCTGCCGATTGCCACCGTCTACGCCAGCCTGCCCCGTGCTGTGCGCGATCTCGCCCAAGCCACGGGCAAAGAGGTACGCCTCGAGTTGATCGGTGAAAATGTGGAGCTTGACCGCAAGATTCTGGAGTTGATCCACGATCCATTGCTCCATTTGGTGCGTAACGCGATTGATCACGGCATCGAGCCGCCCGCCGAGCGTAATGCGGCAGGCAAAACGCCCATTGGCCTGCTCGAAGTGAGTGCCGAAACGGTTGGCGGCGAGGTGCGCGTGGTCATCGGCGACGATGGGCGCGGGATGGATCCGCAACGTCTGCGCGAACGTGCCGTGCGTTTGAACATGCTCAGCAGCGAAGCCGCCAGCGCACTCTCCGACGCAGAATCGCTTGATCTCATCTTCCAACCCGGCTTCTCGACCGCTGCCGCCGTCACCGACATCTCCGGGCGCGGTGTGGGCATGGACGTGGTGCGTACCAACCTCAACGAACTGGGCGGCCAAGTCCATCTCGAATCCCAGTGCGGCGACGGTACCCGCGTCATCCTTACGCTCCCGCTCACCGTTGTCACCACGCGCATCCTGCTCGTGCGCGTCGGCAGCCACACCTTCGCCCTGCCCGCCACCGGCTGCCAGGGCACCGTCTGGGTGCGCCAGAGCCAGATGCGCGCCCTGGAGGGCCAACCCACGATTGAACACGGCGAACGCACCCTCGCCGTGATCATGCTCGCCGAACTGATCGGCATCACCACCCCTTCGCCCTTCAACCGCCACGACCGTGCCCCGGCTATTCTTGGTGGCAGCCCGCAACGCCGCCTCGCCATCCTCGTAGACGAACTGCTCGACGAGCGCGAAGCGGTGATCAAGCCCCTTGGCAACCTGCTCGCCAACCAACGCCGCTACGGCGGTGCTGTCCAACTCGGCGACGGCAGCCTCGTTTTGCTGCTCAACCCCAGCATGCTCAGCCAAGCTGGGCGCACCACCACCCTTAGTCGCCCCCAAACCGTCCGCCGCCGCTCGCGCCTCCTCGTCGTAGACGACTCCTTTACCACCCGCGAACTCATCCGCAGCATCCTCCAATCCGCCGGCTATGAGGTCACCGCCGCGCTCGACGGTGCCGACGCGCTTGACAGGCTACGCAACGAGGCCTACGATCTGGTGGTCAGCGATGTGGAAATGCCCCGCCTTGATGGCTTCCAACTCGCCGCAAGCATCCGCAGCGACGCCGACCTCAACGCCATTCCCGTCATCCTGATCACCAGCCTCTCATCGGAAGAACACCGCCGCCGTGGCCTCGAAGCTGGTGCCCAAGCCTATATTGTCAAGAGTCAGTTTAATCAGCAGAGCCTGCTCGACGTTGTTCGTCAGTTGCTTAGTGGCGGTGATGGCGCATCATGATGCGCCATCACCGCCCTGTAAGGGAGGGGTTTTCCGGGGGAGGCCAAGCCTCCCCCGCACCCCCGCCGGGGCGCAGCCCCATCGCCTAGTCAGAGTGCGCGCGGGAACCATGTTCCCGCGCACCCTGTTACACCACAATACATAGAGGAGCATCATGACGAGTAAAATTTTAGTCGTAGACGATAGCAAACTCGTCACCGATATTGTCAAGCTACGCCTCGAAATGTATGGCTACAGCGTGCGCTTGGCCCACAGTGGCGAAGATGCGCTTGTGTGTATCGCCGAAGACGTGCCCGACCTCATGGTACTCGATGTCAACATGCCCGGCATCGATGGCTATGAGGTCTGCCGCCGCCTGCGCGATAATCCGCTGCTTGATGACCTGCGCATCATTATGCTCACCTCCAGCGACGACAAGAGCGCCGCGTTTGAAGCCGGGGTGGACGATTATCTCAACAAAGACATTGACCTGCTCAATCTGCCCAATCGTGTCAAACTTGTGCTTGAAATGGAATAACTGTCCGTAGCCGTAGGCCAACGACCATGAATACCCCCCTGCGCATTTTAGTGGTTGACGATTCGGCGCTGATGCGCCGCGTGTTGCGCGATCTGCTCGAAAGTGACCCCGAGGTGCGCGTCGTTGGTGAGGCCGCGAATGGGCGCGAAGCGTTAGCCCAAGTTGCAAAATTGCGCCCCGACCTCGTTACCCTTGATGTGCGTATGCCCGTTATGGATGGCATCGAAACCACCCGCCAGCTTATGGCCTACCACCCCACGCCCATCCTTGTCCTTACCGCTTCGCTCAACAGCTACGAAATTGACATTACGTTCGAGATGCTTGGTGCCGGCGCACTTGATGTGCTAGAAAAACCGCGCATGGGCGACCCCACGGCTATCGAAGCTGCCCGTCGCCTCCTTTTGCGTAAAGTCAAACTGCTCTCACGCGTGAAGGTGGTGACTCATCTGCGCGGCAGGCGACCGCGCAGCATTACGCCGCCATCGCTTGTGACCGCTCCAGCCACAAGGCCGCCCCCACCAGAGCCCAGCGGCATGCTCAAGAGTCCGCCACGCCCCAGCCGTGCGCCCGCCGCCCCGCGCTTCCCCGTCGTTGTCATTGGGGCCTCCACCGGCGGCCCGCGTATCGTGCGCCAAGTTCTGGCCGAACTGCCCATCGCGTTCCCCGGTGCAGTCTTGGTCGTCCAACACATCGCCCAAGGCTTCAGTGGCGGCATGGCCGAGTGGCTCGCTGCCAACATCACCCTGCCTGTCCATCTCGCCAGCGAAGGGGCTGC
Source organism: Candidatus Viridilinea halotolerans (assembly GCA_003934145.1). GTDB lineage: Bacteria > Chloroflexota > Chloroflexia > Chloroflexales > Chloroflexaceae > Viridilinea > Viridilinea halotolerans. Next base: position 5,259 of record RSAS01000941.1, read on the forward strand.
GCTCCAGCCGGGTGAGGTCTTTCTCGTTCCTGATCGCTACGACCTGTTGCTGCATCCCGATGCGACCATGCACCTCAGCGGCTTGCCGCTGTTGCTGCAACGCCCGGCCATCGACATTGCGATGCAGGCGGTGGTCGCCGTCTTTGGCGCTACCGCCGTTGGCGTCCTACTCACCGGCATGGGCCGCGACGGCGCACTGGGCATGCGCAGCATCCAACGCGTCGGTGGCCTCACTATTGCCCAAGATGAAGCGACTTCGACCATTTTCGGGATGCCGCGCGCCGCGATTGAACTGGGGGCTGCCGCATTGGTGCTGCCCGCCGGTGACATCGGCCCAACCCTGCGTGAACGGGTGGGAGTGTTGCCATGAGTACCCCTACTAACACAGAATTGCTCAACCCACGCCACATCAGCGCCCTGCGCGATCTGCTCGCTGCCTATTGTGGCGTCTACCTTGATGAGACGCGCAAGTCGGCCCTGGAAGCGGCCACGCAGCGCCGCGCCCAAGCCCTTGGTCAAACCCCCGCCGCCTATGTCACCGGCTTGGGCCTCAGCATTGATCGCGCCGAACTCCAGCGCCTTGCTGAGCTGCTGCTCAACCACGAGACCCAATTCTTCCGCAATCGGCCCCACATGCACGCCCTGCGCACTGTCGTGCTGCCCGAGTTGCACCAGCGCCTCCCGCCGGGTGCCCCGCTGCGCCTCTGGAGCGCAGGTTGCGCCACCGGCGAAGAGCCCTACTCGCTTGCCATTGCCGCATTGGAAGCCTTTGGCGACCACCTCGACCGTCCGGTGGAGGTCTGGGCCACCGATCTCAGCAGCACCGCCCTCGAACGGGCGCGCACCGGCGTCTACAAGGGGCGTAGCCTCGCCAATCTCAACAGTCAACAGCGCGCCCGCTACTTCACCGCCCGTGGTGCCGAGTTGGTCGTTGCCCCCCGCGTGCGCGAACTTGTCCATTTTGAACAACTCAACCTACTCGAACCCTTTCCCACCCGTGCGCGCGGCGTGCATATCATCTTTTGCCAAAACGTTACTATCTATTTTCAGGTGCAGACCTGTCGCCTGCTCATGGAGCGTTTTTATCAAAATATGGATGAGGGCGGCGCCCTCTTTCTTGGCTTCTCCGAAACGCTCTGGAACATCTTTGATCGCTTTCGCGGGCGCGAAGTCGCAGGCGCCTTCATCTATTGCAAGGCCAGCATCGGGCCAGTGCGCGCCACCGTTCCCCTGGTGCCAAAACCGACGCCCGCCCTGCCTGCGCCGCGCATGCCATCACCCCCGCGCCCCCCGGCCCAACCCGCCGCCAGCACTACCCCGCGCCCGCCGCGCCCGCCGTCGATCAGCAACCACCCCACCGGCAGCGCGATCGTCAGCCAAGGGCAAGCCCTCCTCGATGCCGGACAGGCCGATGCCGCGCTTGCGCTCTTCTACAGCGCCCCGCTCGTTGGTGCCCAAGCGCCTCAAATCCTTGCCCTCGCCGCCCGCGCCCACGCCGACCGTGGCGACCTCGATCTCGCCGCTGCCGAAGCGCGCCGCGCCCTCGAACTCAACCCGCTCACCACCGAAGCCCACCTGCTGATTGGCCTCATTCACGCCCGCCAGGGCCGCCATGCTGCCGCCATTACCCAACTCGAACGCGCCCGTACCATCGATGGCGAATCGCCTGTCATCCTCTTCCACCTTGCCGAATGTTACCGCCAGCTTGGTCGCGCCAGCGAAGCCCTACGCGACTATCGCACCACCATGCGCAAACTTGCCACCCACCCCCCCGACAAACTTATTGACGGCGTCGCTGCCGGTTGGCTCAGCGAAACCTGCCGCCGCTACGTCGCCATGATCAGCGGCGAGGGCCTCTAGGGATGCGTCGGCTTTCAGCTATCGGCTATCGGCTATCGGATTTGGTATAACCTATCCGTGACTTTAGAAGCGTGGGAGAGCGAACTAGGGCGTGAGGGTCATCCAGGGCATTCTGATCGTCTATCTGTGGTTCTACAAAATTCTATGTCTCCTCTTCACAAACCCAACACCCTCCGTTGCTCCAGTTTGCTCAGCCATGCGGCTGGTATGACCCTACGCCGTCCGCGCAAACGGGTGGTGGTGCCCGAACCGACCCTCACCCCCGAACAGCAACGGCGCAGCGCCGAGATCGAACAGGAACTCCAGTTGGCCCGTGACCTCCAACAGGGCCTTCTGCTCGAAGCCGCCCCCCGCCTGCGCGGTTGGGAACTCACCGCCGTCTCGTTGCCCGCCCGCGATCTTGGTGGCGATCTCTACGATTTCCTTGACTTAGGCGCGGGTATTCAGGGTATCATGATCGGTGACGTAAGCGGCAAGGGCCTCTCTGCCGCCCTGCGTATGGCCGTCGCCCGCACCGTCTTCCGCCACGAGGCGCGCCGTGCCGATCAGCCCGGCCCCACTCTGGCCGAAGTCAATCGCGGGGTGCTGCGCGAAATCCCCCAAGGCATGGTCACCATGCTCTACCTGCTGCTCGACACCGCCCACGGTGTGCTGCGCATGGCCAACGCCGGCCACATCTTCCCCCTCTTCATCAACGGCAGCGTCAGCGAAGTCGAACTCTCTGGCTTACCGCTCGGCGTGGATGGCGACGTTGACTATGAAGAGGCCAGCGCCATTCTCAACCCCGGCGATACCGTTCTGCTCTACACCGATGGCGTGCTTGAAGCCGAGAATAGCGTCGGCGAGATCTACACCTACGAACGGCTCGCTGCGCTCATCGAAGCCAACACCCAACTCAAGCCCCGCGCCATCGTCAGCCTCCTGCTCCGCGAGTTGCGCGCCTGGAGCGGCGGCATCCAAGGCGACGATATAACCATGGTCGTCCTCCGCCGCCGCCTCACCGATCTCGCCGCCGAATTGCGCAGCGTCACCGTTGATGTCCTCGGCAGCGAACGCGCCAACGCTTTTTGGGAAGAACAAGTCATCCTTAGTTCCGCTGCCCCTGCCGCCACCTGGATCGCCGCCCTGCCCGATCTGCTCAAAGCCGCCCAAGCTCGCTTCGGGCGCGGCCTCGCCCGCGAATTGAACCAACAACTGCGTTTAGCTCTTGAGGACTATCGGTAGTTTTTTTCACCGTGCGGTGTGCTGGCGGGCACCGCACGGTGGGTAAGTTTTTGGGAGGGCTACGCCCTCCCAAGCCCTCCGGTGGGGCGTGCCCCCCCCCCCCAGCGGGGGCTTGGGCAGCACGGCTCCCCCTTCGGGGGTACGGGGGCTTTGCCCCCGAAAAATCCCCCTTCGGGGGTACGGGGGCATGGCCCCCGAAAAATCCCCCTTCGGGGGTACGGGGGCTTTGCCCCCGAAAAATCCCCCTTCGGGGGTACGGGAGCATGGCCCCCGAAAAATCCCCCTTCGGGGGTACGGGGGCGAAGCCCCCGAAAAATCCCCCTTCGGGGGTACGGGGGCGAAGCCTTCAAAGGGTTTCATCTGTTCTGGGAAGGGCTTCCCAATGCAGTAAAACGCCTCATGGGTGCGTGCCAACACGTAAACTGCATTGGGACGGGCCAAACCGGGGCTGCGTACCGCAAAAAGCGGCAGTTTATCCCCATTTGGTGAAACCCTTTGAGGGGGCGAAGCCCCCGAAAAATCCCCCTTCGGGGGTACGGGGGCGAAGCCCCCGA
>RSAS01000389.1 GCA_003934145.1 Candidatus Viridilinea halotolerans
GCCGGTACCAAGTATCGCGGCCAGTTCGAGGAGCGGCTCAAGCGCGTGATTGATGAGATTAAAGAGACGCGCTGCATCCTCTTTATTGATGAGTTCCACACTATCATTGGGGCCGGTGGGGCCGAAGGTACGCTCGATGCGGCCAACATCCTCAAGCCCGCCCTCTCGCGTGGCGAGTTGCAGACGATTGGCGCGACAACGCTCGATGAGTACCGTAAGTACATCGAGCGCGATGCCGCCCTCGAACGCCGCTTCCAGCCCGTCATGGTGGACGAGCCCAACCTCGACGATACCGTGCTGATCCTGCGTGGCATCAAGTCGCGTTACGAGGATTTCCACCAACTCCAGATCTCTGATGAGGCGATCAAGGCGGCAGCGGCGCTTTCGGCGCGCTACGTGCCCGACCGCCAACTGCCCGATAAGGCGATTGACCTGATCGACGAGGCGGCCAGCCGCGTACGCATGTATCGCAGCGCCACCCCGCCCCAACTGCGCGACGCCCTGCGCGGCCTTGAGGCGCTCCGCAAAGAACGCGAAGCGGCGATTGAAGATAAACAGTTCGATCTGGCGAGCGATCTGCGCGAACGCGAAGAGCGCATGCAGAATCGCATCACCGCGATTGAGGCCGACATCGCCGCTTCCGGTGGTGTCGAGCGTGTCGTCGAACGCCCCTACGTCACCGACGAGGATATTGCCGAAGTCGTGGGCATGTGGACTGGCATTCCGGTGACGCGGCTCAAGGGCGACGAGACGATGCGCCTGATGCAGATGGAAGACTTTTTGCACAATCGCGTCGTCGGCCAGCAAGAGGCGATTGTCACTATCTCCAAGGCGGTGCGCCGCGCCCGTGCGGGCCTGAAAGATCCCAAGCGTCCGATTGGCAGCTTCATCTTCCTTGGGCCAACCGGCGTCGGTAAGACCGAACTGGCCAAGACGCTCGCTGAGTTCATGTTTGGCTCGGAAGAGAGCCTGATCAAGATTGACATGTCGGAGTTCCAAGAGCGCCACACCACCTCGCGTTTGGTCGGCTCGCCTCCCGGCTATGTCGGCTACGGCGAAGGCGGACAGCTCACCGACGCGGTGCGGCGCAAGCCCTACAGCGTCGTCCTCTTCGACGAGATCGAAAAGGCCCACCCCGATGCCTTCAACCTGCTGCTCCAGGTGCTGGAGGATGGCAACCTGACTGACGGCAAGGGGCGCAAGGTTGACTTCCGCAACACCATCATCATCATGACCTCCAACGTCGGCACGGAGCACATCCGCCGCGCCAGTCGCATCGGCTTTGGCAGCAACGCCGACGAGATTGACCAGACCGATATGCGCCGCAAAGTGGACGACGCGCTCAAGGCGCTCTTCCGCCCCGAATTCCTCAACCGCATTGATGCGACCATTATCTTCCACCCGTTGACCACCGAAGAGATCCAGCGTATCACCAGCATTATGCTGCGGCGGGTGCAGGTGCAGCTCGACGAGCACCAGATGAGCTTGGATGTCCACCAGGATGCCCTCGACATTCTCGCGCAGCGTGGCTACGACCCGGCCTTTGGGGCGCGTCCGTTGCGCCGCATCATCACCAATTTGATCGAAGATCCGCTAGCCGAAGGCTTGCTTGACGGCACCTTCCAAGAGAGCGACTTGATCATCGTAGACGCCGAGAATGACGAGGTTCGTCTGCGTTCACGCCGCCAGATTGAGAGCGAAGGCGGCGCGACAGAGCCTGAAGAGGCGAGCGCAGCGCTGGTAGAGTGAAGCGTGAAGCGTGAAGCGTGAAGCGTGAAGCGTGAAGCGTGAAGCGTGAAG
>RSAS01000245.1 GCA_003934145.1 Candidatus Viridilinea halotolerans
GCAGAATCCCCCGTCCGGCAGGGGGCGCGGGGGAGGCGAAGCCTCCCCCGCAGAAGTTTTTTTCTCGCGTTGTGGCGGCGAAGCCGCCACAACGCAAGAAAAAAGAATGCAAAACATCCATGACCACATTCAGCATCATCATTCCCACACTTAACGAGGCTGACGGCATCGCCGCCTGTATCACGGCGGTACGCGCCCTCGATCCTGCGGTGGAGGTGGTTGTGGCCGACGGGGGTAGCACAGACGCCACAGTGGAACAGGCACAGCAGGCCGGGGCGACGGTAATCCAGGCACCACGAGGGCGCGGCCCGCAGTGTAACGCCGGCGCAGCGGCAGCTAATAGCGAAATTCTGATGTTTCTTCATGCCGATACGCATCTGCCAACGGATGCTTTTACGCTTTTGCATCAATGGTTCGCCGAGCCAAAGGTGCGCATCGCCAAGTTTCGGCTCAGTTTTGACGTGAGCAACCCGTTGCTTGACTGCGCCGCCTGCCTGATGTGGTGGGATTCGCGGCTGACGAGCTATGGCGATCAGGGTATTGTCATCCGCCGCGATTTCTTCAATGCGCTGGGCGGCTTCCCGCCTTGGCCGCTCTTTGAGGATGTGCGTCTCTTTGAGTTGGCGCGCGCCCAGACACGAGTCTATGTGCTACCCGCCCAAGTTGTCACTTCATCGCGGCGCTTCCAAGCCAATGGTAGCCTTGCTCAACTCATTGTAGATGTGGGCCTCTGGCTCGAATATGTGGCGGGCGTCTCGCCCAATGAGATTGCAGCGCGCTATGAGCGGCGGTAACCGGCGGGCCGATAAAGACACCCCTGACGATTCCAATAACGTATGACCACAAACCCTTCCCCACCCCCTCGCCGCCCATGGCTAGGCTGGACGATCTTCACCCTCGGTTTGCTTCTCGTTGGCCTCTGGAATTTAGACGGCCCGCAGATGTGGTGGGACGAGGGCTGGACGCTTTCAGTCGCTCGCCATTGGGCCGAACAGGGCCACTATGGTCGTTTGCGTTTGGACGAGCCCGTAACGGCGGGCCTGTCGGCTTCGTATACCACAACACTGCCGGTGGGCATAAGCATGCGCATCTTTGGCGTTGGCCTCTGGCAGGGGCGACTCTTTGGCGTCTTCTGTAGTGTTGGCGTCGTGCTGTTACTCGCCGCACTGGCCCAGCAACTTTATGGGCGCGGTGCGGCGGTGGCGACCACTTTTGTGGCGCTGGCTATGACGATGCACCCCCAGATCCATCCGATTCTCCAGGGGCGGCAGGTGCTGGCCGAAATGCCGATGTTGCTCTACCTGCTGGCGGGCTACCTCTGCCTTGCACTGAGCTTGTCTGGGCGCTGGTGGGGGCTCGCTCCTGCCGCGTTGTGCTTGGGCACGGCCTGGATTAGCAAGGGGCAGACGATGCCCTTTCTCGTCGCCTCACTACTCGTGCCGCTGCTGGTGGCACTCTTCGCCCGCCGCTGGCGCGTGGCGGGCGGTTTCGCGTTGGCATTGATCGGCAGCTACGCAGTTGCGCAGAGTTGGCCCCTACTCGCTACGCTGTTTTTGTTCAATCCCAACCTGCCCGCCGAGCCAGTGGAAGGGCTGTTGGCCGTCGTTGCCGTCGTTCTCACACCTTTCCACCGCATGTTTGCGCTGCGCAATATGCTGCTTTTTGGCCTGCCGACGCTACTTGGCTTGGCTTGGGGCCTCTGGTTGCTCTGGCGCGAGCGCGAACAGGCCCGCGTGGACGATCTAGACGCGGCGGGCTGGTATATGCACCTAGCGCTCTTGGCCTTCGTGGGCAGTTGGGTCGCGTGGTTCCTCGTCTTTTCGGTGGGCGTACCACGCTACATGGCCACGCCGGTAGTGGTGGCAAGCATGTTGGTGGCTGAGTTGCTGCGCGCCCTTACGGCGGGCTTTCAATTCGGCGTGAGCATGGAGCGCCTCATCCAGTTGTTGACACTACGCCACCCCAGTTGGGCCGGAGGTGGTGCGCTGCTTGCCCTCTTTTTCGTAGCGGCAGCAATGAGTTTCACTGGCCTAACGTTTGTGCGCTTCTACGCTGAGGATGAACGCGCCGCACAACGCGTGGCCAATGCCCTCAATGCGTTGCCCGATGACACCCGTATTGAAACCTATGAGAGTGAACTCCATTTCCTACTTGAACATCCCTACCACTTCCCTCAAGATCAAATTCATGTTGATCTGAATTATCGTAGTCTGCTTGGCGAGCAAGTAGAGATCAATTACGATCCGCTCGTCGCCGATCCCGCTTATCTGGTGGTGGGGCGTTTTACTCGCGATAATCAACTCTACGAGCCGATCTTGGCCACGGATGCCTTTGCGCTGGCGTGGGAGGATGGGGTGTATGCAGTCTATCGGCGGGTGCGGGAGAGGGGCCGGGGGTGAGGGCCATCCGTCGCATCCCAAGAGTGTAACGTAAGAAGCCGCTTTCTGAAACCTTGTCTTCGTATAAAAACCAGATCCTACGCCGCAGCGGCCCCCAAAAACCCCAGCAGCAACATCCCGCCACTGGCCACCACCTGCCCGATGCTCCAAAAGCCCAAGGCATTCCAGTTGGCTGGGTTGGCCCAGGCGCCACGGAACACCAAGAGGATGATCCAGAGGCCGATGGGCAACGCCGCGAGCGGTGCCATGGCCACAAGGCCCGGTAGCCCCAAGCGCCAGAGCAGCGGCAGGCTCAGATAGGCCAAAACGGTCGTGGCAGCCATCAACCAGGCCGCCCGCTGCGGGCCAAGCAGCACCGCAAGCGTCTGTTTGCCCACGGCACGATCACCCTGCTCATCGGGAATACTCACCGCCACCAGCATAGTGAACTGCATCAGGCAGAGCGGCGTAACTGCCAGCAGGATCATTCGTTCGAGGTGGCCCATTTGCAGCACAAAGCCGCACAGTGCCGTAAGGCCCGGCACCACCACCGCCCCCACCGGCTCGCCCCAGCCACGGCGGTGCAGGTAGAGCGGCGGCCCACTGTAGACCCACGCTAGGCCGGTGGAGGCTAGTAGTACCCCCCCACTTACCAGCGGGGCCAGCGAGGCCGCAGACGCGAAGCCGATCAGCAGCAGCGCCAGCGCCCCAAAACTCAACGCCGCCCAGAGCGCCGCCTGGGGCGGCAAGATACCCGAGGGCAACACGCGACTCCCGCCCGACCACTGGGTCGGCGTAGGGTTCATCTGATCCGCCGCAAAGTCGTAGTAGTCGTTGCTGTAGTGGTTCATCAACTGTGCGGCCATCACTGTGAGCAGCCCCAGCAGTGCCGCTTCGCGTAGCAACGGCGCACCGCTGTAGCCCGCCACCACGAGGCCCAGCGTGTAGAAAAGCGCCCCGCCCGCGAGGTGCAAGGGCCGCCCTAACACCAACAACGCCCATGCACGCCCTAAGCGTTCCGCTTTCATGTCAACATCCGTGTCAACTCATAGAGACTCAAAAATACAAATTCAGTATAAAAAAGACCCCATAGTAGCATGTAAAAATTGGTAATTGACTGCTGCTGTGCCAGATCCACGCGCAGCGTTGCGCCCCAGAAGATAGCCAGCAGCAGCAAATGGCTAACCAGCAGCAAGAGCGGTGCAGCGCCAGGGAGCGCCATAAAGCCCAAGGCAATCGGCAGGGCGTAGCAGGCGCTCATCACCCCACGCCCCAGATTGAGCACCCGCCGCGTGCCCATGCGCGTCGTAAAGGTCTCGATCTGATACTGGCGATCGCCCGCATCATCGGGCAGATCTTTGTAGATCGCAATTACCACCGCAAAACCAAAAAAGAAGAGTGCCAACATCGTCAGTGTATCAAGAGGCAAATCCACGGCGAGACGATCACGGTAGTGAAGCGCCACCCCCATATTGGAGATGACGCCCCGGGCGAAGGCGATACTCAGCGCGGCAGGCAGCGGCCAGCGCTTCAGGCGCAGCGGTGGCAACGAATAGAGCGAGCCAATGAGCATAATAATCGCCACCATGGCCAACAAAAAAGGGCCAGCCAGGGCTGCCCCTACGAGCGCCACCACTGCGGCCCCAAGCACCAAGCGCCGCCCGGCGGGCAAGCTCAACGTGCCAGCCGCAAGCGGCAACCAGGGTTTATTGACGCGATCAATCGCTACATCGGTCAACTGATTCACACCCACCACATAGAGATTGAGCGCCAGACAGATGGCCAGCGTTACCACCGCCACGCCCAGCGCAGTTGGCTCGATCGCCCGTGGCCCGGCCACAATCACCAGAATCGTCACCACCTGCACGCTCGTCGCAATCACCGTATGAAGGCGGGCAAAGCCGATCAGGTTTTGGAGTATATGCATAGGTGTGATGTTCACTTTACAGCAAGAGGGTGTGGGCGAACCCGGTTCGCCCACACCCTCTGCAAAAGACTTAGTCGCCGTCGGCGGCGAGGTAATCCGCTCGGGGCGGCACAAAGGTATCCACCACCACCGCCTCTTCCAGCGTCCAGACGGCGTGGGGGCAATCGCCGGGGATGGCGACGGCCTCGCCGGGACCAGCCTCGCAGAGGGTATCGCCGATCTGCATACGCAAACGCCCACTGACGACATAGCTCACCTGCTCTTGCGGATGCTGGTGGCGCGGGATTTCGCTGCCAGCGGCCAAACTCACCGTCATCTGATAAAGGGCGTCGGTAGCGAGCAAACGGCGGCGGCGCACACCCGGAAAGACTTCGATCCAATTGGCGCTGGGGCCTGTGGACATGGTGGTCTCCTTGAGCTATAAGGGATGCACAAAGCGCGAGACGCGAGCCGAGCCTCCGCGTCCCCCGCGTCTACTTCTTGCGCTTACGATCGCGGCGGGCCTCGCGGCGGCTCGTCGTGGCAACAGGGCGCGGTTCGTTGGCCACGGGCGTCACTTCTTCGCGACTGGATCGCGACGATGGGGTGACTTTGAGGCCCTTAGCGCGGGCTTCGCGTTCGAGTTTTGGCAGGGTGGTGCGCATATAGTAGATGACATAGGCCAGCACCCCCACTTCGAGCAGCCCTTGACCCCAAAACCAGAGGCGCATATTGAGCGTCGGCACATCAAACAAGCGCATGGCACCAAACAACACCCCTACCCCGCTCAGCAACAGCAGAGCCAGCCCTAATTGACGCATAAAGGCATGACGTGCGGCATTGCGCTCGGTATGACGCCAAGCCAAATAGGCACCTAAGCCCACGCCCACAATTTGGGCAATAAAAAAAGTCCAAGCGAGCGTACCAAACTGAGCTTCGGCGGTGGTAAGGTAGGTAATAAGCCCCATAAATTTGCGTCAGCCTCCAACAACAATCCTGAACCGCGCCGATTATAGCAGCGTCACGCCCTAGATGCAACAGCGGATCTCGTAACGGTTCACGCTTTCCCTGGAAGCGAACACGACGAGGTCAAGACGCCCTTGCTCCCAAGGTTTAGCGGTGGGTAACATATTTGTTCAGTTCACATGGAACCCTTACGCTGTCAGGGATACTACTGACACGAGCATCAGAGTTTATCGGCTACCGGCCCTCGCCCGCATTCGTTACACTAAAGGCACACATCTCCTCATGCGTCATGTACGGCGATGTAAGCAAATAGAGTTCTTCAGGTAAAGAATCTTGAAGGGGAGGGCTTTGCCCTCCACGAACTCCTCCCACCATCTTGAAGGTTCCAAAACATTACCTGAAAAACTATAGCAATCTACGAGCAGAAGGAACATAGCAATGATTCGAACCATAACCGGACTCTTCGACACAGTGGATGACGCTCAAAACGTCGCGAAAGATCTGATGGATCACGATATCCCGCGTGAGGATATTAGCATACTGATCCGTAACGAGAGCGACACGAACGAGCGTCAGCAAGAGGTGGGTGAAGAGCACCCGACGCGTTCGGGCGAGGCAGGCAGCGGCGAAGAGGACTCAGTGGGGTCGGGCGCGATAGGCGGTAGCGTGGCCGGCGGGGCGGTCGGTCTGCTGGTGGGCGCCGGGTTGCTCACCATCCCCGGGATTGGCCCAGTGCTGGCGATCGGCCCCCTCGCCGCCGCTATCGGCACCCTTGGCGCTGCAGCGGGTGCCACCGCCCTCGGTGCCGGCGTCGGCGCGGGTGTCGGTGGCTTGGCTGGTGGCCTGATGGATGCCGGAGTGCCCGAAGAGTCCGCCCACAACTATGCCGAGGGCGTACGGCGGGGCGGCGTGCTGCTGACCGTGAGCCTTGATATGGCCACCGCCGAGCGCATTGATGTCGATGCGGTACTGCGCCGCCATGGGGCGGTAGACATTGATGAGCGCCGCAAGGATTGGCACGAAACCGATGCGAGCGCCTCGGCAACGGACACAGCTCACACGGACTTTGCGCAGAATGAGCACTCCGCACCATCCAGCACAGCCTACCCGGAATTCGCCCAGGGTCAGCGCCCCACGCCACCCAGCCCAACCTACCCAGAATTCGCTCAGGATCAGCGCTCTACGTCACCCAGCCCAGCCTACCCGGAGCGCACTCAGGATGCGCATGCTACGCCATCCAGCACGGCCCGTTCGGAATTTGCCCAGGATGAGCATGTTACGCCATCCAGCACGGCCCGCGCGGAATTCGCCCGCAGTGTACACGGCACCAACGGCAACAATGATCGCGACTTCCAGACCCACTATCAGTCTACGGTGGCAGCGGGCGGACGGCCCTACAGCGACTACGCCCCGGCCTACACCTTTGGCAAAGACATGGCCACCGCTACGCGTGTTCGCGGTCATACGTGGGATGCAGTCGAGCCAGACTTGCGCCGCACCTGGGATCAGAACCATCCGAACACCTGGGACGAGTTCAAGGCTGCCGTGCGCTATGCATGGGAAAAGAGTCCCGGGCAGCATTAGACCGCAGCACCCTGTTGGGCATAGAGGGCTGAATCTAAACATAGCCTTGAGTATTGGTCGTTTTGCATTAAAACCCTCTGATCGAAGCTGCAAAACGAGTCTCAACGTATGTAGAGGAGATATCAAAATGGATCTTCGTAGGAACGAATGGGCTATCGGATCGCATGCCGACGATGCCGCATCCCAGTCAACAAGCTATCTGCGCTCCCACAGCGTGAATGAGATGGCCGATGATGCACGGGACAAAGTCGATGAGATGGCCAGTGATGCACGGGACAAAGTCGGTGAGATGGCCGACGATGTACGCGATAAAGCCGATGAGGTCGCCAGCAATGTCCGCGAAAAGGCTGACGAGGTTGGCACCCAGGCATCTGCCAAGATCAACGGTGTGGTAAACGGCACCGGCCAGCAGGTGAGCAACCTGGGGCAGGCGATCCGCAAGCGCACCACCAAGAACCGGGCCGACAAAGCCACTAACGCCGCCGCCGACGCCCTTGAGCGCAGCGGGCGCTACCTTCAGGATCAGGATGTCAATGGGATACACGGCGGTCTCGAAAAGATGATCTGCCGTTATCCGATCGCGACCCTCTTGATCAGCGCAGGCATCAGTTTCATACTTGGCCGCAGGATATTCCGCTAGAGAGAGCCATACCGATCAATATTGTCGCTAGGATAAGGGGCGTGACGAGCAGCCGGAAGGCTGCCCGCCACGCCCCTCCCTTTGACAGGACTTACGCGGTCGGCGTTTTTCACCTGCGGCAGCGCGGAAAACAACCACCTTTTGCGATGTTTTGGCGGCTACGCCGCCAAAACATCGCAAAAAAACAGATTCTTCCACCCTGCCGGAGGCAGATCACCGGGTTACGCGGTCGCCTGACCAGGCGACCGCGTAACTCCTGCCTTTGAAGGGCGGACGGCTGTCACTGTAGCCCTTCAGATAAAGGATCCTAAAAGGGAGGGGTTCGGAAAGGGCTTCGCCCTCCCCGAACCCCTCTCACTGTCTCAATTGCCGCTGGTAAAGCCCGCATCAGGCGGCAATTCCGTCTGCGCCATCGCCATCGCCGCAAGTTCGTGACAGCGATCATTCTCGCCGCTGCCCGCATGGCCGCGCACTTTCACAAAGCTGACCTCGTGCTTGGCACACAGAGCCACCAACGTTTGCCAGAGATCGGCGTTGCGCAGAGGGACAAGCTCGCCCTGCTCTTTGCGTTGCCAGCCGTTTTTGCGCCAGTTGTGAGCCCAACCTTTGGTGAGTGCATCAACCACATAGGCCGAGTCGCTAAAGATGACCACGCTACTCGTGTTGTGCAGCGCTTGCAGCCCCGCGATGCAGGCCATCAACTCCATTCGATTGCTCGTGGTGCACGCGTAGCCCCCCAGCAACTCTTTGCGTTTCGCTGTTCGGTGCAACAACACGGCCCCATAGCCCCCTTTGCCGGGATTCTGATGGCAGCCACCATCGGTGTAGATCACCACCTTGCCCGCAGCCAAGGCCTCGGTATGCAGCCGAAAGTAGTCTGCAACCGGCGCACGCGGCGCAAGTTGCTGGGGTGTCGGCTCTTCCCCTCCCGTCTTTTGGCGATACCACGCCTCCGCTTCGCTCTGTGCCTGAAAACTTTTGTAGATCGCCTTGGGGAAGCCCTTGATCTGCGCCTCCGCCCCGTCAGGCCCGAACCACTCGTCGTACAAGCCCGGCTTGCGTCCAACAACGATGGCGTAGAATTTGCGTTTGCTCATAGCAGTTTTGTTGCTTTGTACGTGGCGGGATTTGGGGAGGCTGCGCCTCCCCAAATCCCGCGGGTGTGACCAAAAGGTGTAGGGCTACGCCCCACACCCCGCCGGACAGGGGGTGCGGGGGAACCAAGTTCCCCCGCACCCCCTTCCTACACGTTTTGGTCACACCCAAATCCCGCCGCACGGGGTGATGCGGCGGGGGCTGCCTGCGCCCCATGCGCATGTACGTAAGGGGCCAGCGGCCCCTAAAACCCGGCTGGAAG
>RSAS01000815.1 GCA_003934145.1 Candidatus Viridilinea halotolerans
CATTCGCGTTTTGCCCGGCTCTGCTGGGCACTCTTGGCCAATGACTCCGCCGTTCCGGTTTCGACGTATCGCCGAGTTGCATCACCTCAGTTCTGCGGCTTGTACTAGTACCTACGGATTCTTGATGGTGATGCGCTCTTTGGCCCTCACCCCCCGGCCCCCTCTCCCGCTTGCGGGAGAGGGGGGGTAAGAGAACACGATTCTTGGTACTCCTCTGCGATCTCATCATCAACGCCAAGCCCCTCACCCCCTACCCCTCTCCCACGTTGTGGGAGAGGGGCCGGGGGTGAGGGCCATCCGTCGCATCCCAAGAGTGTAGAGTAAGAAGCCTCTTTCTGAAACCTTCCCTTACCACGAGAGACATGGCAGTTGCAAAGTCCCAACAGGCTCAGGTCTGCTCTATCGCCACCACGGTCTCATCGCCGGCGATGTTGCGGATTTTCAGGCGGAGGGGCTTTTGGGGGGAGGTTAGCGCGCCGTCCCAGAAGTCTTTGGTTTTGACGCCATTGCGGATGACGTAGCCTTTTTTGTCGATCTTGATCTCCGCGTCGCTCTGCCAGACGCCCTCGGCGGACGCGCAATCCAGCGCGATGAGTTCGATGAGTTCCAGCCCCTCTTCGCTGATCGCCAGGGGCGCAACGTTCGCCGGGGCTGCGTCTGCGTCTGCTGCGGCTTCAGCGAGCGCCATTTGAGCGGTCTTCTTCTTGCCCGCGTTCAGCCGCAGTTTCTGGTTGTGGGCTGCGATGCGCTGTGCGAGGCGGTCGGAGGCGAAGCGAGTGATTGCTACGCGCCATAGACCATCGGTTGCGCTCAGGGTGTATGCGACTTCATCGTTCAAGACGACTTCGTGCAGGACGGTCTTCAGGTCGCGTAGGTCCACGTCTACCAGAGAATTGCCATACGCGCGGATGAATTCGCGGGCCTCTTTTTCGTCTTCGATGTCCACATAATAGACAACCACCTTTTTCACACCGTCGGGCAGATTGGGGATCTGTTCATTGATGATGCGGTTGAGCAGGGGTAGGTCGAGCAGTTTTTCGCGGTGATCGAGCAGGTTGGGCAGATAGACGGGGATCAGACCCTCCTTGCCATCCTGAAGCGCGCCCGCCCAAAATGCGTCGAGTTCTTTGGTTTTGCCCAAACCAGGGATGAGTGTGGCGAGCTTTGCCATGGTTTGGGCCGGGTTGCGAAAGAGCGCCACGCCGTCGCGCACTTCCAGGATGTTGAAAGCCGCGCCCGCGCTCTTCAGGCGGTCGCGGGCCGTCTGGATGCTGTTGAGGCCCACGTCCACATGGATGAATGTGCGCCCCAGGTCGTGGGCGACTTTGGCGGTGACGCCGGAGCCGCCGAAGAAGTCAGCCACCACCATGCCCGCGTTGCTGCTGGCTTCGATGATGCGTTTGAGCAGGGCTTCGTTTTTTTCTGTATCGTAATCTGTCGTAAAAGAATAAGCAGTAATGTCATCCCAAAGACTATCGCACAAAATCTCGTCTGTGGCTTCAAGCATGTATTCTGGTTTGCCAGCTTTTGGATTTGGGCGTAACTTACCTTGTTGTATCCATTCATCTGCTATTTGCTTGGAGCGCATCCAATGTCGACCCGCTGGCGGTTTATGATCAAAAAGTTCGTAGTCCATTCCATTTCTAATTTCTGGAGCATCGAAAGAATGCCATCTTTCTTCCTTACGTATCCTCTCCATAATCACGGGGGAAACTTTTGTACGACATTTGTTGACTGCGCCGTATCCGTTCAGGGCGGTCAGCTAGACGCCGTTCCGAGTTGCGCGAATCGGCAGA
>RSAS01000382.1 GCA_003934145.1 Candidatus Viridilinea halotolerans
GATCGACTCGCTGCTCCACTACTCGCGGGTGGGCCGCGCCGAACTGACCCGCGTTGCGGTTGATCTCAACGCCGAATTGGCCGATGTGGTACACCTGCTCGAACCACGGCTCTGCGAAGATGGCGTAGAACTGCGCGTCACGCGCACCCTCCCCACCATTCAGGCCGATCAGGCGCGCGTGCGCGAGGTCTTTGCCAATCTGATCGCCAACGCCCTAAAATACAACGACAAACCACAAAAGCTTATTGAAATCGGCTACGATCTCATTGCCGATAGTGATGACACAAAAATCTTCGCCTTTTCCGTAAGCGACAACGGCATTGGCATTGCGGAAGAGCATCACGACACCATCTTCCGCATCTTCAAGCGCCTGCACAGCCGCGACGCCTACGGCGGCGGGGTAGGGGCAGGGCTCACCATTGTGAAGAAGATCATCGAGCGCCACGGCGGCACGATCTGGCTTACTTCCCAACTCAATCAAGGTACAACCTTCTGGTTTACCTTTGGACAGAGCAATCTATGAGCGAATGGCATCTGCTTCTGATCGAAGATAGTGACGAAGATGTCGAGGCGATGGTTCGCGGCCTGCGTCGTCAGGGGCTCAACCTGATCTTTCACCACTGTGCCACCGGCGATCAGGCGCTCGACTTCCTCTACCGGCGCGGCCCCTACGCGGGGCCAGCGTCGGCACCGCGCCCTGACCTGATTCTGCTCGATCTCAACCTCCCCGGCACCGACGGACGGGCGCTCTTGGCGGTGATCAAAGATGATCAAGAACTCCAATCTATTCCGGTTGTGGTGCTTACTACCTCCAACAACCCGAAAGACATTGCCACCTGCTACCGCTACGGGGCCAACAGCTACCAAATCAAACCCGTGGACTACGGGCGTTTTAAGCAAGCCTTGCAAACCATGCTCGACTACTGGCTGCAGACGGCCACGCTGCCGCAGACGTAGGGGGGCTTATACCAAAGCCGATAGCTGATAGCTGATAGCTGACTTTAGTCGGCTGGGGGCGTAGATTGCCATGGGATGCCGACTAAAGTCGGCACTCCACCGCGTAGCGACCGACTTTTCAGACAGACTCTGAGGCGTCTGGTCGTCGCCCGCACGCCCGCAAGCGCGCCGCAAGCCAGTCGGCATCGGGGGCAGCGAGATCGGGCGGTGGCGGCGCGGCGCAATAATCGATCTGTAGGTCGTAGCGGGCGTTGCGGTAGACTTGGTGTACAATTTGATTGAGCGGCAGCGCCGCGTCGGGATCGGGGCGACGCAGCGGCACCGGCACCGTCGGCAGCGGGCGCTCGAATGTGCAGGCCCAAATGTTGATGTCGGGCCAATGTTCGGCGCGGCTGAGGAAGACAAAATAGGGCGCAGCGGGCAGTTGCGTAGATGAGGCCAGTTGCGGACGCTTGCCCCCGCGCAGTAGGTCAATCTCGAGGAGATGTACGCCAGCCGTAAACAACTCACGGCGCTTCTTCTCGTAGGCATCAACCCCCTTTGCACCGGCACGTTTATTCACCGGCGAAAGTAACTGAATCGCCGTCACCAGCGTCTCATTATTTACCGCCCGAATCTCGATCCGCGCATAGCGCGTAGGAATAGCGAGCTGCGCCGTGCCGGTTAAGGAGGGTGCCTCAATCGTCGCCGCCAACGACGCGCCACGGGGAAATTCACGTTCGTAGAGCCCAATATCGGGCACAATCGCCCGTCGCGGCACGGCAATATCAATCTGCTCAAGTGCAACATAGGGTGTGATCTGCGCGACATAGGCGGGCGCAATTTGCGGCTGAAGGGCATCACGCATCGCCGTAATCAGGCCGACATGCACATCGGGCCAGAGGCTCGCACGCTCCAGGTAGGGATCCATGCCAGGGAAGGGTGGTTCCATCTTGTACCTCCAGGTTCGCGAGTGGTCGCTCACCTGCCATGGTAGCATAGGAGCTATGGGCCTTGCCTCATGCTCTTTTTACCAAAATGTGTAGGTAGGGGGTGCGGGGGAACCTGGTTCCCCCGCATTTCCCCCTGTCCGGCGGGGTTGTACGAAATAAAAATTTGTGTGTCAATTGTTATAGACCACGTTCTCGATCGTCAATTTGCCATAGACAAACTCGCCGTGCGGGTAGTGCCAGATCGCCTCGCCGTAGGTGGGCAGGTTGTAGCCGTTGAGCTTGCGGTAGCGCGACACCGGCGTCGAGAAGGGGTATTGCTGCATGGCGGCAATATCCCAGCGGTCGTTGGAGACAAAGTTGACCAACTGGCCCTCTGCGTTGAAGGAGAGGATGGCGCTGATGGTGACACCCTGGTTGCTAAAGCTTCCCTGTACCGTCAGGTCGTCAAGCGTCTGCCAGGTGATGCGCGGGTCAATCAGGGTGGCGGGGGCCATCAAGCACATGTCGTTGAACACGGTGACCGTGTCGGCTTTAAACACGTTTGCCTTCATGACGGGCAGCAGGCCAAAGAGACGCACATCCATCGTGGCGCTCGGCCCTTGGTAGCGATGGTAACCCGGCACGTTCAGGCCAAACATGCGCCCTTGCATGAAGAAGAGGCGCGTCGGCTGGTCAAAGAAATTGTGCTGCTCGGCAGTGAGGGGGAAATAGTCGCGCCCCGGCTGGCGCATCGCGCCGCTCAGTTGGGCAAACATGCTATGCACTTTGGGCTTACCCACCACGCCAACATAGCGCAGGTAGCGTTGCACCGGATGCGGCAGAGCGAGCAGATCGGCTTCGCTCAAGATCTCCGCTGGCCGATCACGCACGCGATCCTGGCCGTCGTGAACATCCTGCCGGTAGCTCTGCGCGAAACGGAAGCTGCCCAGCGTCAAGAGGGCAACGCCAAGGATGATCAGATTGGCACCAGTGCCAACCTTGGCATCCTGCCAAGCGGTGAAGATCAGAGCTTGTGAGAGCAGCGCGCCCGCAATGGCGACCGCCCACCACCACCTGTTATTCAGGGTAAAGAGCGCAGCGGTGACGATCAAGACCAGAGCCGCCAGCAGCCAGAGCATGCCGAAGGGCCGACTGATGGGCTGGGTCAGTTCATTGATCTGCGCCAGGTCGAAGGCTTTCACGAAGCCGAGCAGGTGGATCAAGCCGTGGATGGTTGTGATGAGGATGAAACCTGTTTTTGCAATTGCGTTGATCATGGAAATCTCCTTCTCCGAGGTATACCCTGCTTGTCACTCGTCACTCGTCACTCGTCACTGGTATCAATAGTCAGTGCGAGCAGCGTGCAGCCCAAATTGTGCAGGCTGCGGATGATGCCCAACACGCCAGCTTGGTCGGTGTGCAAGTTGGCGAGGGTGAAGCTCTCTTGTCCAATGGTCAGCGTCGTTCCGGCGGGGCAGTAATCGGCCAAAAAGTCGGCATCGAGACGCCCGCGACAGCGGAGGGTATAACGTTGGGTATCTGGGGCGCTCATGGGCTTCTCCTTACCGATGCCCTGAGTCTACACCCGGTCAAAGAAAAACGGACTACATCATGATGTAGTCCGTGAATGTAGGTTTGCTAACTGAGCAACCCTAGCGCTCGCCCGCGTTCTATCGCCTGCACCTGCTTTTCAACTCCTAGTTTGCCGTAGACACCCTTGACGTGGTAGCGCACCGTGTTGATACTGACCAGCAACTGCTCCGCTATTTGGGCGTAGGTGAGGCCGGTGGCGAGCAGGCGCAAGACGTCATGTTCGCGCTCGGTGAGCGGTTCGATCAGTGCTGGAGCGGCGTTCGGGGCGCACTCGGCGTCCATAAAGATGCGCAGGTAGCCTTCGGGTTCGCCCAGTTGCCGGGCGCGCACCAGCCACGCCGCGCCGCCGCCCGCTCGTGCGCCCAGCACTAGGGCTTGGATGAGGGTTCCGTTGCGCCCCGCCGCCTCGGCGCTCTGCACGATCCGTTGGGCCTGCGTCAGCGCCTGCGGGTGGCGACT
Source organism: Candidatus Viridilinea halotolerans (assembly GCA_003934145.1). Classification (GTDB taxonomy): domain Bacteria; phylum Chloroflexota; class Chloroflexia; order Chloroflexales; family Chloroflexaceae; genus Viridilinea; species Viridilinea halotolerans. Next base: position 3,921 of record RSAS01000382.1, read on the forward strand.
GGCGATCTGCCAGCGCAACCATGCGAGGTGGATCGCATCGGTCTGATAGGTGACCGGGGCGTCGGGTGGGATGGCGCTGGCGCGTAACCGCGCTTCCGCTTCCGCCAGGTTGCCCTGCGCCACCAACAGCGCAACCCCCTGGGCAACCCAAGCCCAGCGCGTCCACGCGGGTGCGCCTCGCGCGAGGGCATCGTCGGCTTCCCGTAGATAGTTAGCTGCCGTTGCCAGATCGCCGCTCTCTTGGTACAAACGGGCGAGATAGATGCTGACATAGATCAGCGAAGTTGACTGGCCAGACAATTGCGCCATGCGCAGGCCGTGCAACAACATCGTTCGCGCCTTGTCCACCTGGTTCCATTCGTAATAGACGTGGCCAATCACGGCATGGACGGTGCCTATCATCAGTGGGGCAACCCGTGCGATGGTTTCGGTGCGTTCGATGATCGCTTCGGCGGTGGCAACGAGGCGGTGCAGACGCCCCAACGGATGCCAGATCAGGGCGAGGTGGACAACGGCCACCATTGCGGTGACATGGTCATCGATTGCTTGGGCGGCGTGCAGCGCCGCTTCGAGCGCCTCAATGGCTTCGTCACAACGTCCTTCCACGCGGTAGGCCACGCCGAGTGCGAGGGCGGTTGAAGCGCGCAGCCGCGCATGATCGGGCGGCACGAGCGAACGGGCTTGGGCGGCGAAGGTGAGGGCTTGCGCCGTTTGGCCCTGCACCTGCGCCAAGAAGGATTGCAAGGCGAGGATGTCGGCGTGCAAGGCGCGGGTTGTGCTGGCTTGCGGCGGCAGATGGACGAGGGCGGCTTGTGCGGCGGCAAGGTAGGGGGCGGCGTGTTGATAGCCACCATGCAACATATGCCCCCACACCATGATGGTATTGAGTTGCGGGTTGCACTGACGCAGCGCTTCGGGCAGCGCCTCTATCCATTGCAGCAGCAGGGGGGTGTGTTCGCGGGTGAGCAGGTGCCAGCCATGCGCTGCGAGCAGCGTTGCCACACGCTGCTCAGCGCCGGCGGCCAGGGCATGCTCAATACTGTTGGCGACCATACCCTGGCGCTCGTACCACTCGCTGGCACGTAGATGCAGCGTCGGCATGCTTGCGCCAGAGGCACGGCGCAGCTTGTGTTGCAGCAACTCGGCGAACAACTGGTGGTAGCGATACCAGCGCCCCTCGTCGTCGAGCGGCACGATAAAGAGGTTGGCGCTCAACAGTTCTTCCAAGAGCTCGGCACTATCGCTGCGCCCCGTCACTGCGTCGCACAGCGCGCCATGCAGCCGGGTCAGCAGCGACGTTTCGAGCAAGAATTGCTGGCGATCGGCTGGTTGACGGGCGAGCACCTCTTCGGTTAGGTAGCCGAGGATGAAGCGGTGCGAGCCGCTGAGCGCCGCGACAAAGGCGGCGGGATCGGCACGATCGCGCAGCGAGAGGCCAGCCAGTTGCAAGCCGACGGCCCAGCCTTCGGTGCGCTGGTGCAGGCGGGCGAGATCGCTGGTGGCGAGCGTCAGGCTCATGCCAGTGCGAAGCAGCGCTGCCGCTTCCGTCTCACTCAAGCGTAGATCAACCGCCCGCACCTCCGTCAGTTGATCGCGGGCGCGTAGGCGCGCCAGTGGCAACGCGGGATCTTCGCGCGTCACCAGCACCAGATGCACGCTAGGCAACGGGTGCGCCAACAGCGCTGCTATGAGGCTCAGGTTCTGCGGCTGCTGAATGGCATGAAAGTCGTCGAGAATGCAGACAAAAGGGCCATGCGCTTGCTGCTGGGCATGGGCCGCGTCAAGATCATTGAGCAGCGTCGCGTGCAACACATTCTGCGGCGGCAACTGGCCCGCCCGCAACACTGGCAACAGGTGCGTACCAATGGCGGGGTGCAGGCGTTGCAGCGCGGCTACCAAGTAGGTGCAAAAACGTAGCGGATCATCATCGGCAGCCTCCAGCGTCAGCCAAGCGACAGGCGCAGTGAGATCTGCTACCCACTGGGTCGCCAGCGTCGTCTTGCCATAACCCGCCGCTGCGGCGATCAGCGTGAGTGCGCGATTGGCCGCCAACCCGTCGTGCAAACGTGCCAGCAACGCCGGGCGCGCAACGGCACGCTTGGGCGGCAGGGGCTGATGAAACTTGGACAGCAGCAGCGTCTGCATAGCGGTATCGTAGCACACCAGTGACGAGTTGCGAAATGTGGATGCATTTCCTATAATCTACCCAAATGGAGAGACTTGAAGCGGTATGCAGATGAGTAGACAATCTCATGCCAAGAAAACTACGGGAACTCATTCAAGACTTGCAAGACGCTGGTTTTTACACCATTCCTGGTGGAAAAGGCTCACATCGGAAATTTACGCATCCGAACTATCCTGGTGCAGTGACGTTAAGCGGTAAGAATGGCGATGATGCCAAGCCGTATCAAGAGCGACATGTCAAACAGGCGATAGAGCAGGTGAAACCATGAAAGTACTTGATCAATATCATAAATGGGTTGAGTGGAGTGATGAAGATCAGACGTATGTAGGCAAGTGTCCCGATCTCATCACGGGTATTCATGGCGACGATCCCATTCGTCTCTACGCAGAGTTATGCGCTGTCGTGGACGACGTCATTCAGCACTTCCAAGCAACGGGACGGAGACTCCCTTACCCGCGAGTGCGGCCTATGCAGGAAGTTGCTTAGTCTGTAGCCGGTCCTGAATGGTGATTAAGATAGGCTATTGAAGCAACCCCAGTGCCCGCCCACTTTGGCGAAGCCTTCCCCGAAAACCCCTCCCGCCATGGTAAGGGTTTGAAGAACGAGAGGAGCGCAGCATGCGTGAAGTGCGCGTTGGAACGCGTGAATTGAAAAACCGGCTGAGCGAGTATCTGCGCCGCGTGAAGGCGGGGGAGACGCTGATCGTGACCGAACATGGCAAAACCATCGGTCAGATTATTCCAGTTCGTCCGACAACTGAGGAGCGGGTCAAAGCCATGGCCGCTACCGGGCAGGTCGAGTGGGATGGCGGGAGACTCCAAGCCTATCAGCCCAGGACGGTGAACAAAAGCCAACGACTCTTGTCTGATTTGGTGGCTGAGGATCGGCAATGATCGTATACGTTGATACCAGTGCCCTCATCAAACGCTATGTTCTCGAATCTGGCTCAAGCGAGGTCAATGCCTTGCTTGCCCAGGCTGAGACATGCGGGACAGTTGCGCTGACCCTGGTTGAAATGGCTTCCGCACTGGCCAAAGCAACCCGCATGGATTGGGTGGAGATTGGCGCAGCCCAGGCAGCCTGGCAAGATTTTCGCTCCCATTGGCCTACGTTTGTCCGTCTGAAGCTTACACACCCCCTGATCGAGCGGGCTTCGCGCCTAACTTGGGACTACGGCCTGCGTGCCTACGACGCGACCCATCTGGCTACCGCCCTTTTTTGGCAAGAGACTCTTGAAACGCCAGTCATTCTGGCAACCTATGACCGTGAACTATGGCTGGCAGGCCAGAAGGTCGGCATGGCAGTGTGGCCTGAGAACCCACGCCTAGCTTGCTAAAGATCCGGTATGCTATACTCACCCTGGTATCCTCTTTACCTGCGGTGAACCCCTATGACAAGCACCATTCCTCCCGTCTCCCTGCCTGAGCCATTGGAGATGCTGACGCTTGGTACTGGCCCGATCTTCTATCGCCAGTCGCGCCCGCGTGTAGCCACGCATCCGCCCCTGTTGCTGCTCCACGGCTGGGGCGGCTCGTCGGGTTACTGGCGTCCTACGCTGGCCGCTTTGGGCCATGACCGGCGCGTGATCGCGCCCGATCTACCCGGTTTTGGCGATTCGCCGCCGCTCGCTGGGCCGGCGAATGCCGAAGCTTTGGCTGAAGTTGTACTCGCTTTTGCTGATGCCATGGGCCTTGAGCAGTTCGACCTCAATGGTCACTCCTTTTGCGCCAGCGTGGCGATCTACGTCGCGGTGCGCCAGCCGCAGCGCGTGCGCCGCTTGGCCCTGACCTGCATCAGTACCTTCCGCAGCGAACGCGAACGGGTGATTGTCGAAAAGATCCACCACGTCATGGCGCTCTGGATGGCGCTGCGCCGCCCCTGGATGGCCCGTGCGCGCATGTTCTACCGGACGGTCGGCAGGCGCTTTTTCTACCGTCTGCCCAGCGACGATGCCATCATGCGCGAGGCCTTCAGCGATTTCCTCAAGATGGATAAGCGTACCGCGCTCGAAACCGCCGCCAGTTCCGGTGATGCCAACCTCAACCCCACCATGACGCGCGTCGCCACACCGACCCTCATCATCGCTGGCCGCCAAGATAAGATCATGCCCATCGTTGGCACTCCCGAAGTGGCACGCCTCATCCCCGATAGCCGCCTCTTCTGGATCGAGCAGTGTGGCCACCTCCCGATGATCGAGCATCCCGAACGCTACCACCAGATTCTGCGTGGCTTTTTGGATGGGTAGTGAACATGGGGAAACCAGGTTTCCCCATATCTCCCCAAGAAGGGCTGGGGAAACTAGGTTTCCCTATTCCCCCCAAGAAGGGCTGGGGAAACTAGGTTTCCCCATACCTCCCCAAGAAGGGTTGGGGAAACTAGGTTTCCCCATACCTCCCCAAGAAGGGTTTAAGGGCGGACAGAAAACGTGTGCGCCCCCTTCTGGAATCGCATTGCAACGCCAGGAATCTCGATCTCTTCCCCCCTCTCCCACAACGTGGGAGAGGGGCCGGGGGTGAGGGCCATCCGTCGCATCCCAAGAGTGTAACGTAAGGACTTACCGTTCGCTCATTTTTTTGGCCGATAAATGAAATATATTCCCCACCTGAGCCTGAAAAAACGGCACAATTTGGCGCTTGTTCCCCACCTACACCCCACTTT
>RSAS01000855.1 GCA_003934145.1 Candidatus Viridilinea halotolerans
CTGCTGGTTTATTCGGCTAGCGGCCTGGGAGCGAGGGCGTCCCGCCCTCGTAGCCAGCACGAGGGCGGGACGCCCTCGCTCCTAGGGAATAAACCAGCGGTATCATAGGAGCAACCATGCCCCCAACGCCCCAACGACTCACCGTCTCGCTCGTCGGTCTGGCTGCGGTCGCGGCCTCGATCTGGGTGGCCTTTGAGCAACCCTACACCCTCTGGCCATGGCTGCTGCTCTTGGTCGCTATGGGCTGTGCTATGGTGGCGCGACGGATGGATTAGATAGATGTGATGTATACTACACCCCACAAGCGGCCCTAGTGGAGGGCCGCCGTGTATGGCCTTTGTGCCCGTGAATGGAGTGCGCACATGGCGGCAGGCAAGGCGCTGCACGCCCCTCTGGACGCGATGAAACGTTGGATGGCGCAACATCCGACGTTGTGCCGGTGGCTGGGCGTCTTCCGCCTCGGCCTTTTTCAGTTTGGCATGGGCGTCTCGTTAGCCCCGCTGACGGGTACGCTCAATCGTGTCTTGATCAATGAGTTGGCCATTCCGGCGGTGGCGGTCGGTTTCCTTATCGCGATCCACTATTTTGTCTCACCGACACGCGCCCTCATTGGCTTTGAGTCGGATCGGGCCCGCGCCGCCGGCCATTGGCGCACGCCCTACCTCGTGATGGGGGCGATGCTCACCTATGGCGGCCTAGCGACTGCGCCCTTTTCGCTGATTCTGCTCAGCGGCGAAGGCACACTCTCGTTCCCAGTTGCCATGATCGTCTGTACGCTGATCTTTCTCGCCTACGGCTTGGGAGTCAATATTGTCGAGACGATCTATTTGGCCACCGTCAGCGATGTGACGCCAGCCCACGAGCGTGGGCGGGTGCTGGGTGTGCTCTGGATCATGTTGGTGCTGGGCACGATCGTCAGTTCGATCATCATGGGTCAACTGCTGCTCGACTACAGCCATAAATTGTTGATTCAGGTGATGCAGGGCTCGGCGGTGATCTTCATTGCGCTGACCTTTGTGGCCATGTACGGTCAAGAACGGCTCAAGCCCAATGGCGAACTGGAGGATGTGACTGAGCCGATCCGTGTGCGCGAAACATTGGGCCAGTCGTTGCGCCTCTTGGCCGCGCAAGCACCGTTGCGCAACCTCTTTATTGTGCTCTTTGTTGCCACGCTGGGCTTTGCGACCCAAGACGTGCTGCTGGAACCCTACGGGGGCCAAGTGTTGGGCATGAGTGTCAGCGAGACGGCACGCCTGACAGCGCTCTGGGGTGTCGGCATGCTGGTGGGCATTCTCGTCGCCGCCGTGCTGCTCTGGCGCGAACGTTCGCCCGCGCTGATGATTGGCGCCGGTTGCCTCTTGGGGCTCTTTGGCTTCTTGGCGGTCACGCTGGCGGGCAGCAGCCTAAACACCGCCATCTTCTACAGCGGCGTAAGCATGATCGGCGCGGGGCGCGGTGCCTTCATTGTCGGCGCTCTCGCGCTGGTGATGGGCTTAGTCGATCGCAACCATGCCGGGCTCTTCATCGCCCTCTGGGGCATCACCCAGGCGCTGGCCCAAGGCATCAGCACCATCGGCGGCGGCATCGGGCGCGACATCGTGCAGTACATGACGGGCAATATCACCCTGGGCTACACCGCAGTCTATAGCACGTCGCTGCTCTTGCTGGCTGCGACCGTGCTACTGCTCATTGGCCTCCACCGCTCGCACGGCCTGCGCCTGAACGACGTGCGCAGCCCGTGGGCGAGCCTTGATCAGGCGAATGTGGATCAGATTTTGTTCTGATTTTTTTATTATCGGGTATTGGCGGCGCAGCCGCCAATACCCGATAATGTGAGGGTTTTGAGAGTGGTGAGCCATAAGCTCAAACGAGAACAAGAAGTGCTGCGGCAAGCCCAATTTGATGCAGTATATGCCATTGGTCACGCCCAGGCAGCCGCACACCAACTCTTGAGTGACGAAGAAGCTGAACGCCTTAACGAAGCAGCGCGTCAAGAGGTCTATGAGGAAGAGCATGGCAAGGATGCGCCTTCACAATGAACATCAAAGTAGAGGTGGGCAGGTACCATGGGGAAAGTTTAGACGCAGCGCGGGGGTGGCGCGGTTTTTGTCTGCGCTTCAGACATACCCATTCTGAAGCTACCGATAATGGTATACTGAGTTTATGGATTTCGAATGGGATGATCGCAAAGCTGCGCATAACCTTGCCAAGCACGGTGTCTCATTTCTCGAGGCAGCGGCTGTTTTTTACGATCCCCTTGCGGTAACATTTGCCGACCCCGATCATTCAATGACGGAGGATCGTTGGGTCATTCTCGGCACATCTGATCTGGGGAGGCTTTTGTTTGTAGCTCATACTGATCGTGGTGATCGCATCAGGATCATTAGTGCGCGAGTGGCGCGACCAAAAGAACGGAGACTCTATGCAGCAGGGAATTCAGACCCCACTTGATGATGAATTGCGTGATGAATATGACGAAACGGTGCTCACGGGTGGGGTGCGTGGCAAGTACCTTGCCCGAATTGCAACTGGTACTAACCTTGTGCGCCTAGCCCCCGATGTCGCGGCAGCATTTCCAACCGAAGCTGCGGTCAATGAAGCTTTGCGGCTGCTCCTCAAAGCGACGGCCCTCACCGTGCAACCAACGACTATCTCACCATCATCAACTTCAACCACGCAGCAATGAGCGATTCCATGGGTAAGCGACGCACGGTGTAATGACATTGCGGATACGTATATAAAACATATACATATCCGCACATATGTATCACCAAAAACCAAGGCGCACTCCTAACTCAACCACCTCTGGCGCTGCCAAAAAAGACAGAATCGCCGTAATGACGGGCAGAAGTGCTTTGGTGATACCGCTTACCGATTGCCAATGAATGCGAATTCGCAGTTCAAATTGCTGATCATTTGCACCAGCGGCAATGGGAATTGGGTTCCTTCACCGCCAGCCCTGCGCCTGCAGGTATTCGCTACCTAGGAGGCCGAGCAGCACTTCGTAGGGGGTGCCAGCGTGGGCGGGGTGGTACTCGAAGCGGTTGCGCTCGAAGTATTGGACGAGGTAGCTGTTGCCGTCGGCTTGGTTCACTTCGTAAAAGGGCGCGCTGATCGGGTAGCCATAGATCGGCAGCCCGCCGTTGCGCTGCCAGAAGCCGACGAACTCGCCCGCCATGCTGAAGCCGGTCGCGGGGAAGTAGATGTCGCCCGGAAAGCCGCGTGGCCCGCTCGGTTGGAAGGGCGCTTCGCCTTTGCGCTCGGCGGTGACCCAGTGGCCCAAGAGGCCGAGTTGCACTTCGTACTGTGTGCCGTCGTGTTCGGGGTGGTGCTCGAAGCGCGCCCGCTCGAAGTACTGCACGCTGTAGGTGCGCCCGTTGTCGCTATTGACTTCGGCGAACTCTTCGGTGAGCGGGTAGCCAAAACGCATCAGGCCGCCGTTGCGCTCCCAGTAGGTGCGAAAGGTGCCGCGTAGCGTGTGGCCCGTTTCGGGGAAGTAGCGCACGCCGATGAGTCCGGGGTTAGGGACGGGCTGGGTGGGGTTTTCGGGTGCGGTGGTTTGCCCACCGTAGCCGTAGCTGAGGATCAGCCCTTCGCTGCCGACGACGAGCGCTTGGTTGGCGTTGGGCATAAAGACGCCGTGAGGCACCGCGTTGCTGCGCGCCAAGGGCCGTTCGTAGTGCCACGCGCCTGCGTTGTAGCGCAAGGCCACCACGTCGGCGCTGAAGGTGCCGTCGGGGGTGTTGTAGCGCCGGTGGCCCAAGGCGAGCCCGTTGTTGACATCGAGCATGAAGAGGGCGGTGAGCATGTTGCTGTCGTAGCCGGTTGCGCTGGGCGCCAAGTGGTCAATCGGCGCGCGTAGCGGGAAGGCGTTTTGCCAGCCGCTCGCGTCGCGCAAGGCGATGCGTCCTTTGGCGGCGCAGAAGAGGCAGAGCGAAGGTTGACTGCCCACTAGCCAAGCGTGTTGGCTGTCAATCACACGCACCGCCGTAAGGTCGAGTTCGCAACTGTTGCCGCCATCGCCGCAGAGCGTCGGCATGGTATCCAGCCGCCAAATGTTGCCATCGAGCCGCCAGAGGTGGCTGCCCACCGCCCAGCCCGCTTCCGGGGCGAAGTGGGCGGCGTTGACCCAACTGGCGCGATTGGGTATTTCGATCTCCGCCGCGAACCAACGTCCGTCGCCGTAACGCAGCGCCAGAGGGCGACCATTTTGGGTACCCAGCGCCCAGCCCGCTGCGCCATCGGCGAAGAGCGCAAGGCTGCGGATTTCCATAGAGCTATCGTTCAGCCCTTCGTGCGTCCAGCCGCCCAGCGCATCGCGGCGCACAATCAACCCGCCAGCACCCGCCACCACCACGCGCTCATGATCGAGCGCCACCAACGCCAAGATCGGACGGTCGAAGGTGGCCTCGTCATCCACATGCCAGCGCCCATCCTGTAGTTGCAGCCGGTAGACGAAGCCCCGCGTGGCGTCGCTGTTCAGCCCTGCCACCCAGGCGCGATCGGCGCTAGGCATAAAGACGGCCCGTAGGTGTACATCGGCAGGCACACCGCTCACAACATCCCAGGTGGCACTTTGGGCCTGCGCCGGTTGGGGCATGAGGATGCAAAGAATGCAAAGGATAAAGAGGATGGGGTATTTCATTGGGGTTTTGACTCCTTGCGAATCGCGCTAGTCGCCCCCCTCTCCCGCTTGCGGGTTCATGAGCGAACAGAAAATCTGTGCGCCGCAGCGTAAGCACCGCATTGGAACGCCAAGCATTTCGGTATCTTCGCCCCCTCTCCCGCCACGCGGGAGAGGGGGTAGGGGGGTGAGGGCCTTCTAGGGCATTCCAATCACTTATCTGTGGCTCCTAGCAATACCCTCACTCCACCAACTCCAAGTTGGCGAAGCTGGCCAAGAGCCTCCGCTCGCGGTCGCTGAAGCGCACGGTCACCTCTTCGTCGCCGTCTACGAGGCGGCTGGTGACGACGATGCCCTCGCCGAAGGTGGCATGGCGCACCTGCTGCCCAGCGGCGAAGCGCGTTGCGCTCGGCGGCGGGGCAGCGCTGGGGCGCGTATAGCGGCTGCCCACGACGGGCTGCTTGTCGCCGAGGGCGCTGCGCGGGCTGAACATGGTTGCCTGGGGCGCAGCAGGGGCTTTGCTGCGCCGCCCCGGGGTGTGAAGCAGCGCCTTGGGAATGTCGGCGAGGAAGCGCGACGGGCGGCTCACGGTGGTGCGCCCGTAGTTGAGCCGTTTGGTGGCGCAGCAGAGGTAGAGTTTGTGCTGCGCCCGCGTCATGCCGACATAAAGCAAGCGCCGCTCCTCTTCGAGTTGGTCGCGATCGTCAACCGAACGGCTGTGAGGCAGTAAGCCCTCTTCGAGGCCGATCAGAAAGACCGCGCCATACTCTAGCCCTTTGGCCTGATGCAAGGTGATGCAGGTCACCTTGTCGGCGTTGGGGTCGAGTTTGTCCACTTCGGCCACCAGCGCGACCTCTTCGAGAAACGTGGACAACTGGTTCTCCTGGGGCAAATTTTTGTAGCCCTCGGCCACATCGCGTAGCTCAACGAGGTTCTGCCAACGATCTTCGGCTTCCAACAGATCATACTCGCGTTCCAGGGTTTCGCGGGCCGCGACGCGGGCAACGATGCGTTCGATCAATTCGGCGATGGGCAGGGTTTTGCTGGCGGCAATCAGCTCATCGAGTAGGTGCAGGAAGCCCAAGAGGGCGGTGATCGTGCGCACGGCGAAGGGCGAGGATGTCGCGGGATCTTCCAGTTCGCGCAGGGCTTGGAAGATAGGCACGCCCAAGGTGGTAGCCCAACGCTCCAAATCCTTCTCGGTGCGCTCGCCGATGCCGCGTCCGGGCCAGTTGATGATGCGCATAAGGCTGACGCTATCGTAGGGGTTGTGGGCCACGCGCAGGTAGGCAAGCATGTCGCGCACCTCTTTGCGCTCGTAAAAACGCGTGCCGCCAATGATCTGATAGGGCAGCGTGCGCCGAATCAGCGCCTCTTCCACCGCCCGCGACTGGGCGTTGGTACGGTACATGACGGCGCAATCGCGGGCGGCAAGCTCGCCGGCGGCGATCAGACGCACAATCTCATCGGCCACAAAGGCCGCCTCTTCGTCCTGATCATAGCCCTCGTGCAGCCTCACCTGCGCCCCGCCGCCATTCTCCGTCCAAAGGCGCTTGAGGTGCTTGGGTTTGTGGCTGGCGTGAATGACAGCCTGGGCGCTATCGAGAATACTCTGTGTCGAACGATAATTCTGCTCGAGCAAAATGACCTGAGCTTCAGGATAATCTTGCTCAAACTGCAGAATATTGCGCACATCGGCGCCGCGAAAGAGGTAGATGGATTGGTCGTCGTCGCCGACCACAAAGAGGTTGCGCTGGCGGGCGGCGAGGTGGCGGATGAAGAGGTACTGCGCCCGATTCGTGTCTTGGTACTCATCCACAAGCAGCGCGCTGAAGCGGTCGTGGTACTTGGCCAACACTTCAGGATATTGCGCAAAGAGGCGCACCGTCTCGCTGAGCAGATCGTCAAAATCGAGCGCATTGGCCTCCTGCAGCAGCGCCTGGTAGCGCGGGTAGCACTTGGCGACATTGCTCTCGAAGAGGCCCACATGCTTCAGGTCGGCATACTCAGCGGGGCCAACCAATTCATTCTTGGCACTCGAAATGCGCGCCAGCACGGCACGCGGCTGATTACGCTTCTCGTCAATATTCAATTCGCGTAGCACCCGGCGCATCAGACGCTGCTGGTCGTCGCTGTCGTAGATCACAAAATCGCGCTCGCGCTCCAAATGCACAATATCGCGGCGCAGAAAGCGCGCACAGAGGCTGTGGAACGTCCCCATGCTGAGCGTCTGGGCGGCACTCGCACCCACCAGCGCCTCTAGGCGATCCTTCATCTCGCGGGCAGCCTTATTGGTGAAGGTGACGGCCAGAATATTGAAGGGATCAACGTCGCGCTCGGCGATCAAATAGGCGACGCGGTGGGTCAAAACACGCGTCTTGCCACTACCAGGGCCAGCCAGCACCAAGACCGGCCCATCGGCAGCCTCGACCGCACGGCGCTGGGCGGGGTTGAGTTGTTGTAACAATTCGGACATAGCGGCTCCTCGTGGGCTCTAACATGCTACTAATCTCGGCTTAACACCCATCTAATCTTGGCTGGCTATACTACCAGCATACGAAACGCGACGCATGATTTGCGGTGGTCATCGTCATATATTGTAGCAAAGGTGGGCTCAACGCCGCTTTAACCCCTCTTTCCGGCTGTTCAATGGTGAACAGCCGTTTCTGATTCTGGGGATGTGTCCGCAGATTACGCAGGGGTGTGTCCGCAGATTACGCAGATTACGCAGATTATGTTAGGTGGATTTTTAGCTGTTTTCTTTTAGATTTAAGATCATACGTTTGTATTCAAGGTTTTTTGCGCCAAAATTTAAGAGCAGACCCTTCTGTTTTTTGCTCGCCTTCAGATAGTTGATTAACTGCGCTTCTTCCCTGCCAGTGAGTGCTACAAGAGCCTTCAGTTCAACAATAACCGCATCGAAACAGAGAAAATCTGCACGGTAACCCACAGCAAGGATCTGACCTTTGTAACCGATCGGCAACACCACCTCCCGTTGGTACGGAACCTTCTGGTAGGCAAATTCCAGCGCAAGCGCCTCTTGGTATACCGCCTCCAGAAACCCATGGCCAAGCTCGCGATGCACCGCCATGGCAGCACCAATGATCGCGTAGGTCTGTTCGTCGCGTTTTGCATTCATACCTCTGTCCACAAATTAATCTAAAAAATCTGCGTAATCTGCGTAATCTGCGGATAATTATACAATCTACGTAATCTGCGGATCACCGACTCACCCCAGCGACCGCAATCAGGCGCGGGCTGCCCGTCGTGTACTCATCAAGATCGTAGCTGCCGTAGAGGTTGCGTAGGCTGAAACCGGCGCGGGCGAGTAGGTGCTCCAGCTCGAAGCGGTAGAGCCAGCGCAGGTTGAAGTGCATGGTGCGGCGGGTGAGTTGCCCGGTGGGGCTGGTCTCGTCGTAGATATAGGTCACGCGACTGAGTTGGCTGGCAAGGTCGCTATCAATGGCGACAAACTTCTGGACATGGTTGCCATCCAAAGCATACTCGCGGTCGAGAATGAGGCGATTATCTTCGTGCAGCAGATCGCGGGGATCGGGGCTGAAGAGATCGAGCACGAGCAGCCCGCGCCGAGTGAGCGCACGACGCACGTTGCTCAGGCATGCCAGTTGATCGCGCACCGTTTCGAGATGCATAAAGGAGTTAACGGCAACGAAGGCGAGGGCGAAGTGGTTGGCCGGTAGACTAAGCGAGCGCACATCGCCTTCCAGCAGGCTGACCTGTGCGGCCAGTCCGGCTTTGTCGAGGCGGGCTTGGGCAATGCCAAGCATCGCCGGCGAAATATCCACACCCGTGAGCGTGTGGCCCTCGGCGGCAAGAGGCAGCAGCACGCGTCCGGTGCCACACATCAACTCCAGCAGGGGGCCATCCGTGCGCCGTGCCAATTCGCGGTAGAGCGGCAGATCATCGTGGTAGTCGCGGAAATCGGCATCGTAGTAGCGGGCAAAGGGGTCATAGCTCATAAAAGAGATTGTACCACGCTGCTTTGGGCTAGAGCGTTATAATGCAGCAAATTTTGATCGCACCCCACCTCCGCCCAGCAGAAGGATCGCTTGGGGGCTATGCCCCAATACGTTTCAAATAAGACCTCACAGGTCTGCTCTTCTGCACTGGAAC
>RSAS01000760.1 GCA_003934145.1 Candidatus Viridilinea halotolerans
ATCCCAATCACCTATCCGTGACTTGCCGAGCGAATGTTCTGTCCGCCCTTAAAACAACGTGGGAGAGGGGGTAGGGGGGTGAGGGCCACCTACGGCATCCCAAGAGCCTATCCGTCTATCCTATATCCAGCGGCTCATCTTGGCGATACGCCTCCGCACGCCCCTGGCGCAGCGCAAACTCGGCCTTCTGTAACTCTTGGCCCAAATAGAGCGCATGGCCACTGTCGCCCACGTAGGGCGCTAGTGCGCGCCCCAGTTCGCGCGCCGAACGCCCGCGCTGGCTCTGTAGGTGTTCGCCCGCTGGGCTGTAGTGGCGCACGACTATCTCGGGTGGCTCGATCACGATCACGAAAGAACCACGCGCATCACGTTGCAGCCGCAGATCAGCGGCGCCAAACTGTTGCGCCACCAACTCCTCCGCTGCGGCCCAGTCGTGCGCGTAGATGTGCGCTGAGTGCGAGAGCATCGCCAGTTCACCTGGCACGCTGTTGACCATCCCCGCCAATTCACTCTGCAATGCACGCAGCCCGTAGGCGTTGGTGGCCCAGGCGCGGTAGATGTCGTGCGAGCGAAAGTAGGCCGTCAGGTGCAGCCGTTCATCACGGATACGCGCTTGGATCAGGTTGAGACACGGTGGGTTGCTGCTGGTTCCATCCTCCTCCGGTGACCAGAGTACCGCAACCGCCCGCCGACTCGTGTGCGCCGCTGTGAGATCCTTGGCCATCACCGCAATCTGGTCGAGTTCGCCGCCAAAGGCGCGCAAACGTGAACCATAGGTGTAGCTCAACCCGGCACTCCCCTCGGCATGCAGCAGTTGCCCCAGGTAGCCACTGTAACGCCCATCCGCCTGACGTTCTCCCAAACTCTCACGGCTGAAGGGCATCCACGCGGCGTAGGAACAGTGTGCTACATCAGCAGGCTCATCACTCACCACAGTCAACACATCCAGCACCTCGCGCTGATCACTGCTCTGCTGCGTACTGCCGCGCTGCCCGTAGTGCAAGACATGCCAGAGCAACCGCAGGTAGGCTTCCCGAATCGTGGGGGCGCGCAACAGCATGCCCATCGTGGCACTGGGCAACGTTGCTACCGTCGGTTCGTGGTAGGGAAAGATCAGCGGCGCTCTGGCCCATGGACGGGCCGCGCAGCCATGGTTGGCCACCAACGCGGCCAAGTCTGCGCCCCGCGCAATGCCTCGATAGTCGTGCAGTCGCACCGAGCGGCGCAGCAACGCCAACGCCTCTAAACTGATCTCAGGGTGCAGGCGCGTCCCTTCGCCCTGGATGCATCCCGTTGCATCCACACCATCGTGCAGCAGCGCCACCAGCGCCGCGCCGCTTCCCGTCAGATCCTTGCCACACAGCAGCAAATCGGTGATCTGCGGCTGCGCCAGCAGATTGCGCACCAGAAAGCTCACCCCATCACGCGAATAGAGATTGCCCACAAGCGCATAGCCCGTCGCGTCAAGCGCAGGCAACACCCGCTCTTGCGGCGTCCAGAGCAAACAAATAGCCAAACCCGACGCCGGGTTGCCCAGCGTGAGATTCGGCGCAAAATAGAGCGGCCATTTCATATGCTGTATCTGTTATGGGGGTAGGTGGGGAACCATGTTCCCCCACCTACCCCCTTCCCCGGCGGGTTCATGGGCGAAGAGAAAACGTGTGCGTTCTCTTCTGGAACTGTGTTGCAACGCCAAGAATTTCAACGTCTTCCCCCCTCTCCCACAACGTGGGAGAGGGGGCAGGGGGTGAGGGCCATTACGTGGCATCCCAA
>RSAS01000183.1 GCA_003934145.1 Candidatus Viridilinea halotolerans
GAAGGCGAAGAGACCATCCAGCACCGCCCGCACCGAGGGGGTCTGTAAGGGGCCAGCGACGACGTCACAAGTGGTGCAGGCATCGGCGTTGCCCAAGAGCAGTTCAACGGCGACAACCGTGCCGCGTGTCGTGCGCAGAGGCGTAAGCTGCCAAGCACATCCGCCCATGCAACAACGATCCATGGGCAGCGGGCCACGGGGCAGACCATCGGCCAAGACGGCTCGCAACGGACGTTCTAATTCGGGAAAGAGAGCGTCAATGGGTTGGCCCAGCACGCCCCGTTCACGCGCCTGGATCAGCGTTGCAAATGCTGAATCACACTCGATCAGGCGTAACGTCGGATCAACCACCGCACCACCATGGATTGTTGCAACCTCGCACTGGGCCTGTGAACTGGCAAGCATAGCACCTAGCCTATCGGTAAAGAGATATTTGGGGGGCAATCCTCCCGTACCTTATTGTAGCCTATCCCGTCCTGAATTGTTAGTGCTTTTGCATACAATATACGATTACTTAACTATTTACGTGTATTCACGCCATTTGGGTATGGGGCTGCGCCCCATGCGCATTAACGTAAGGGCTGCCGCCCCTTCAACCCCGCCGGAGGGGGGGGTTTTTCGGGGGCCAAGCCCCTTCGACTAGGCTCAGGGCAAGCCCGCCCCCCCCGCCGGTAGGCCCCTTCAACCCCGCCGGAGGGGGGATTTTTTCGGAGGCCAAGCCCCTTCGACTAGGCCCAGGGCAAGCCCGCCTCCCCCGCCGGTAGGCCCGCCAATGGGGGTTGGGGCCATGCTTTCCACTTGCACGGCTGCAACAATCCTTGCATGCCAAACGTCTGATGGTGCGTAGGGCTGTTACGTTACGCTAGATAAGGAAGTGAATCCATGGATACCAAGCGCATTACCCGTAGCCGCAACGAGCGTGTGATTGCTGGGGTGGCGGGTGGCTTAGCCGACTATTTTCAGATTGATCCGCTGTTTGTGCGGCTCGCTTTTATCGTCCTTGGCTTTGTTAATGGCTTAGGCGGCATTCTCTACTTTACCCTCTGGATGATCGTGCCCAATGAGGGTAGTAGGTCGGAGGGCCAGACGACGGTAAGCGATGCCGTTAACGAGATGCGTACCTATGTGCAGGATCTGGCCCACCAGATTCGTGCGGCGTTGCAGCGCTAGGGGTACGAGGGAACCATACATTGAGTTAAGTCCCCTTCCCTAAGAGGGATTTCTTGACGCAAAGGCGCAAGGGCGCAACGTTTTGGGCGTAGGTATGCCCAACCTTAGCGGCTTTGCGGCTTTGCGTGAGCTTATTTGAAAGGGTATTGGGCCATGCCCCCGAACCCCACCGGCAGGCCCGCCAGAGGCTTACGTTCATGCCTATGGGCACAGTCCCGCCGCTACCCTCACCTGCGGTGGTGATCGTCGGCACGGCAACAGTCATAGGCCGCTTCGGCCACCTGCGCCAACGCGGCCCAATGAAACGCGACGGTTGCCGCACGCGCCCCGGCGGCGAGACGTTGGCGCAGGGGTGCGTCGGCAATGAGGCGCAGCGTGGCCGCCGCGAGCGCTGCCGGGTTGGCGGGGGGCACCAAGAGGCCGCTCTGCTCGTGGTTAATGAAGGAGCGCGCCTCGCCCACATCCGTCGCCACGATGGCGAGGCCCGCGTCCATCAATTCCAACATTTTGGCCGAGCAGCGCGCCCGGTTGATCAGGGTGTCGCGGGTGGGCACCAGCGCAATCTGGGCCTGCGCCAACACGGCAGGAATGGCTTCAGGTTGCAGCCAGCCGCGATAGTTGAGCATCGGCGCAAAACCGGCGCGGGCCGCCAGGGCAAGGAGTTGCTCCTCTTCCCCCTGCTCGCCGCGCCCGACCACGATCAGGCGCACCTCGGGGCGCGCGAGGTGGATCGCCACCAGCGCCGCCGCCAATTCAGCCAAGTCCAACTCCCAAAAGCGCGTGTAGAGCAGGAGCGTGGGCGGGGGTGGGTTGTCGCTACTTTGTGCGAAAAGACTACTGTAACGCCCTAGATGGCCCTCACCCCCTGCCCCCTCTCCCACAACGTGGGAGAGGGGGGAAGACGACGTGATTTTTTGCGTCACTTCGCGTTCTTTTGCGACAACGCGCATATTTTCTACCTGCCCATAAACCCCATTGGGCAGATAGAAGACCCGTTGCGGCGGTACACCCATCGCCCAGACGAGACTTTCGAGCGTACGACTGGCCACAGTGACGGCGGCAGCGCGCCGTGGGAGGTCGCGCTCTTGCCAAGCAAAGAGTTGGCGAGCGGCGACAGGGTAGGGCAGTAACTCATTCCAGCCGCCCGGCCCTTCCCAATCGTCGGTATCGAGCACCAACGGCAAGCCCAGCGGTTTGGCCGCCAGCGCCGCCAAGCCGCCGTAGCCTTTGGGCTTAAAAAGATGAAGCAGATCAGGCGCTTCGGCCCGCGCCGCCTGCAAGAGCGTATAGCTCTGTTCGAGAATCGCCGCTGGCCCGGCAGTGCGCGGCAGGGGCGTATGGACGACCGGCACTGCGCCATAGACGACGCGGCTAGCCGCGTCTTGCGGATTGTGGACGGGCGGCGCAACGATGCTGAGTGTATGGCCGCGTTGGGCCAGTGCCTGGGCCAACGGCAGCATGCGCGCCAACAACGTGCCCTTGGGGCGAATGCCAAAGGGGGCAAGCATGGTGATGCGAAGCATGGGTGGATCATAGCAGAAAACGAGAAAAGGGGGGGTGCGGGAACTAGGATTCCCGCCCCCCCCCTTTTCTCGTTTTTACCGCCCCTGGCGGATAATCGCCATCATCTCATCCACCCGCGTCACCTTGACGCGCGGGCGACCCTGGGCAGCACCAAGGGCCGCTTCGTGAGCGTCGAGGATCTTCCAATCGGCGTAGCTCACCGCATCCGCACCGCGCTCAGCGAGCAGGGTGGCCACATCTTCGGCGTTGCTGGCCGCAGGCAGGTGGGGCAGATCCGCCAGCATCATGGCTACCGTGGCCGCCGCATCGGGCTTGTTGGTACCAATTACCCCTGAAGGGCCGCGTTTGGCCCAGCCGACGACATACTCTCCGGCAACGACCGCATTGCTCTCCGGCGACGTGACGCGCCCGGCTACATTAGGAATCGTCCCTTTGGCACTGTCGTAGGGCACATCCGGAATCGGTACACCTTTGTAGCCCACCGAACGCAGGATCATGCCCGCTTCAATCGTGTCGTAGACGCCGGTGCCTTTGGGTCGCATCGTGCCATCGGCAGCCGCGACGAGTTGGTTGCGCTCAACTTTCACCGCCGTCATTTTGCCCTCAGCCCCGAGTACCTCCACGGGCGAAGCCAAGAAGCGCATAACAATGCGGCGGGGTGCGCCCGTCTCCCCACGGGCGGCATAGGTGCGCAGCAGCGCCACATTCTTTTGCGCCGTCTTATCCTCAGCGAGGCTCGCCTCACTCTGCGCATCCAAATCAAGATCGGCGGGATCAACCAGCACGTCAACCCCTGCCAACTCGCCAAACTCCTTCAACTCAGGGTTGGTGAAGGCCGCCTGAACGGGGCCGCGTCGCCCCAACATCACCACCTCGCGCACCTTGCTACCCCGCAACGCGGCCAACGCATGGTCGGCGATGTCGCTCTTGGCTAGTTCAGCAGGGTCACACACGAGGATGCGCGTCACATCCATGGCCACATTGCCATTGCCCACCACAATCACGCGCTCGCAGTCGAGCGGAAAAGCCAGATCGCAGTAGTCGGGATGGCCATTGTACCAACCGACAAAGACCGTTGCGGGCATACTTCCCGCCAGATCTTCGCCCGCGATCCCCATCTGGCGATCCGATTGCGCCCCAACCGCATAGACAATCTGGTCGTAGCGCGCCTTCAGATCGGCATGGTGCAGATCGCGCCCAAAAGTGACATTGCCAAAGTAGCGGACATTGGTGCCAGCGGCTAACTTATCATAGACCCGCGTAACTGCTTTAATGGATTGATGGTCAGGCGCGACTCCTTCGCGCACGAGGCCATAGGGCGTAGGCAAGCGATTAAAAAAATCGATCCGACAGACCAGATCCTTCTGTTTGAGCAGTGCTTCAGCGGCATAAAAACCTGCCGGCCCGGCGCCGACAATTGCCACGCGCAGTGGACGCTCAGCGGTACCCAAGTGTGCGCTCACGGTGAATGCTCCTTTGCAAACCATGGGGCCAGTTGTCTTCGTGGATGCGAGATGCGCTTGCAATGTAACATGCACCTATAGGTGTGTCAAACCTAGTTTTCCTCAGTAAATGAGGTGGTTGCGGCTGTGCCACCCTCGAAAAACTCTGTTATTGCAATCTAGCGTCAACGGGGGCACAATACATCTACCACTGGCTTCCCGTAATGGGCACCATGTAACGTTTGTTAGGTGAGATACGTAAGCTAAGATACACTACTACCCCTGACGGGGAGGAGGTTGGGGAGGGCTGCGCCCTTCCCAAAAAAACCACCCGACCCTGAAGTTGAGCCTCTTATGCGACCAACAGCGAGCCATATGGAGGCGTTGCGGCCTCACCTACCTACCGATCTTGTAGCACGTCTGGTACGTGATGGCGAGTTGCCGCCCGAGGTGCGGGCGCGCTTGGCGGCGGAGTTGCGCGGCCAACTGGCGGCCTGCGCAGCTTTTATTCCCGCACGCTTGGTGCGCTCGCAGTTGGCCGATCCATGCCCCGGGCGCGTCAGCGGTGCCTTCTGGGATGGTAGCCTGCTCTTTGCCGATCTCTCGGGCTTTACGGTACTCTCGGAGCGTCTGAGCGCCTTGGGGCGGCAGGGGGCCGAAGAGGTGAGCGCGGTGGTGAGTGGTCTCTTTGCTGCCCTGATCGCCGAAGTGCACGCCCGCCAAGGGATGCTGCTCAAGTTTGGCGGCGATGCGCTGACCGCCTTCTTCGATCAGGATGCTCTGGGTGATCGCCACGCGGCGGCGGCGGCGGCGGCGGCCCTGGCCATGCAACACCGCATGGCTGAATTTGCTGAACTACAGACCCCCGCCGGTGCCTTTACGCTGCGCCTGCGCGTGGGTGTCCATAGCGGGCGCGTTTTTGCCGCCGAAGTGGGCGATCGCTCCCATATTGAACTGGTGGTGACCGGGCCGGAGGTGAATCGTGTCGCTATGGCCCAGGAGATCGCCGAACCCGGCCAAGTGGTCATTACGCAACAGACTGCCGCCCATATCCCTGGGGTGACGCTGCAAGGCGTGCGTGGGGGCTTTCATCTCCTTACGGCCATGCCGGAGCCAACGCTGCCGCCGCCGCTGCCCGATCCGTTGCTCGCCGCTGGCCCCGATGATCTGGCGGCGTTGGCCCACTTGGCCACCCAACTGGCCGCGCTACAACCCTACCTTGTTCACCAGATTCCCCAACGCTTCCTCGAAGCCAGTGTAAGCGCCTTGGGAGAGTTTCGGCCCGTCACGGTACTCTTCGCCAACGTCTACGCTTTTAGCGCCCTGTTGGCCCAACTTCAACATCTCCCCACCACAGCCGCCGCTGTGTTTAATACCTACTACCGCCGCGCCCAAGAGGTGGTGCATCACTACGATGGCATTGTCAATAAAGTTGATATGTACACCCACGGCGATAAACTTATGGCGCTCTTTGGCGCACCGAGTGCCCACGAAGATGATCCGACACGGGCGGTGCGCTGCGCCCTCGAGTTGCGTGGGGTGCTGGCGGAGGCCAATCACGAGATTGCGGGGCTTCTTTTAGAACAGAGGAACAGAGGAACAGGAGAACAGAAGAGCAAGAAAACAGAGGAACAGAGGAACAGGAGAACAGAAGAGCAGCAGGGAGACGGAGACGCGCATGGCCATGGTGGTGCAAGCGGCGCTTTGGCGCAGAAGATTGGCATCAATACCGGAACGGTCTTTGCGGGCCGGGTGGGTGGCACAACGCGCTACGAGTATACGGTGATGGGTTCGGCGGTAAATTTGGCGGCACGTTTGATGTCGGCGGCAGCGGAACGCGAGATTTTGCTCTCACCGAGTACGCGGGCCGCCGTGCAACACCAGTTTGTTTTGGAGGCTGGTGCGCCCTTGCAGTTGAAGGGCATCAGTGCGCCACTGACGCCCGCCCGCGTGCTGGCGTTGGCTGAGAGTGCCACGGGAATGCGCGACACCCACCTACAGACGGCGGCGCTGGTGGGGCGCACTCAAGAACTGGAAGCCACCTTTGCGGCAAGCAGGTGCGCCTTGGGTGGCGCGGGTGGCGTCGTCGCCCTGGTTGGCGATGCTGGGGCGGGCAAGAGCCGCCTAGCGGAAGAGCTCTTGCAGCGCCTCGTGGAGGCGAGTGTACAGCCGGGGGAGCAGGGCGTCCCCGATTTTATGCTGCTGCTGGGTGAGTGTCAGGGCTACGAGCAGCGCACGCCCTACGTAGCCCTGCGCGGCCCCCTACGCGCCCTGCTGGGGCTGGCGGGGAGCAGCAGCCACCACGAAGATCTAACGGCGCTCTTGGCGGCGCGTGTCGCCCAATTTGCCCCGGAACTGGTGCGCTTCACGCCGCTCTTGGGCGATGCCTTGGGCCTTGCCTTGGCAGAGAGCCAACTCACCAGCGCGTTGACGCCCCAACAGCGCCATGATCGCCTGCACGAGTTGATTATTGCCCTTTTCGCCGGTGCAGCGCGGGGCGAAGCCTTGCTCTTGCTACTTGAAGATATTCACTGGGCCGATCTGCCTTCGCAAGAACTTTTGGCTAAGTTGGCGCTGGCAAGCAGTGATCTGCCGCTGTTATTACTCTTCACCTACCGCACCGATCCGCCCATTGAAGCCCCTTGGGATGCTCAACCCAACACGCTGCACCTGCGCCTGAACGAACTGTCGAGTAGCGATAGCGTCGTCCTGCTCAATGCGCTCTTGGGCGGCGAAGCGCCCGCTGCGGTGCTGCCACTGCTCGAACGAACCCAGGGCAATCCCTTCTTCATTGAAGAACTGGTACGCGCCCTCGTCGCGGCAGAGGTGCTGCAGCGCAACGACGAAGATCGCTGGCATCTGGCGCGCAACCCCGACGAGGTGGCGCTGCCCACGAGTATTGAAGGGCTGCTCACCGCCCGTCTGGATCGTCTCGACGAGCCGCGTCAAGAGTTGGTGCAGGTCGCCTCGGTGATTGGCCGTCGCTTCCAGCGCCCCGTGATCGAAGGCGCCTACAGCGGCCCGGTGAGCCTCGATGATGGTCTGCAACGCCTCACTAGCTTGGAGTTGATCCAGGCCGAACAGCTCGACCGCTACCTCGCCTACCTCTTTCGCCACGCCCTGCTGCGCGATGTCGCCTACGAGCGCATCCTCTACGCCCGGCGGCGCTTGCTGCACGGGCGCGTGGCTCGCCGCATCGAACACCTCAGCCGCGAGAATCCCGACGAGCAACTCGCGGTGCTGGCCTGGCACTACCTGCAGGCCGAAGAACTCGATCCAGCCTTGGACTACCACATGCGGGCAGCGACGCAGGCCGCCCAGCGTTTTGCCAACCGCGATGCCTTGGCGCTCTATGCCAGCGCCTTGGAAATCGCCCGCCGCCTGCGCGAGCGCGGCATCAGTGCTACACTGAATACCCAACTCGGCACGATCCACGAGCAGAGCGGTGCGCTGCGCCTCCTGCTTGGCGAAAATGACGACGCCGAAGGCCACTTCCGCGCCGCCCTCGATCTGGCCACGCCCGGCACGGAAGTCTGGTTGCGCCTCCATCGCCTGCTCGCTACCGTGGAAGAGCGCCGCTCGCGCTACGATGAAGCCTTTGTCTGGCTGCACAATGGCATGGCCTTTGCTACGTTGGCGCTCCGCAACGAAAGCGCCCGTTGCTACCTGCTCGGTGCCGGCATCTACTTTCGCCAAGGCGAGTACCAACGCGCCATGGAGTGGGCGCGTATGGGCTTGACCCTCGCTGAGCAGGTGGATAATCAAGCCGACCAAGCTCACGCGCTTAAATTGTTGGGCAATGTTTATCGTAATTATGGCGATCTTCAGCAAGCAATCACAGCGATTGAGCAAGCATGCCAACTTTTTGCAAAACTTAATCTCCCCGGCGGTCTTTGCGATACACTCAACGATTTGGGTGTCCTCTACTTGCAATTAGGGCGTTGGCCTGAGACAATCAATCACTACGAGCAGAGTCTACGCATTAGTGAAAATATTGGCGATGTACAGGCTGTCGCACGTACTTCCAATAACTTAGCGGTTGTTCTTGTTGGTCGTAATCAACTTAAACGTGCAGATGAACTCTATCAACTCAGCAGTACCATGTTTGCACGTATTGGCTCAGCTTTAGGGGTGGCAGTTACTACGTATAATCGGGGTGAGGTACTTCTGCTGCAAGGACGTGCCGATGAAGCACTTCCTCTCTTTAATGAAGCAGTAGAAATACTTGAGCGCATTAAAGCGCGTAATTTTACGCCCGAGGTATTACGTTTAGCGGCTGAAGCAACGCTAAGCCTTGGCGATCAGGCAATTGCTGCGGATTTGGCGACGCGTTCATTAGCTGTGGCTAGAGAGTTGGGCTTAGTTACAGAACAAGCTATTGCCCAGCGTATGCTTGGCCAAGTGGCACTTGTAGCCAATGATACGGCGCAAGCGCGTACCTATCTGGAACAGAGTCGTGCTGTGTTGCTCCAACTCGACAATCGTTACGAATTAGGCAAAACGCTCTAC
>RSAS01000410.1 GCA_003934145.1 Candidatus Viridilinea halotolerans
GTCGCGTTGGAAGAAGCCGAAGAGCATCCCCAACGGCATCGCCACCCAGAGCGCCACGAGCGCCAAGGCAAAGATGAGGTTGAGCAGGTAGTACATGACGGTCAATGCCGTCGGCAACAGGCCCACGAATTGACGCTGCATCCCCGCGTCGGTCGCGGCGATCTGGCTGCGCCGCTCGGATTCCGTCGTCATGCCGCGCACGCCCGCCTGCACCGCGTAGGGCGTCGGGCTCCGCTGGTAGTAGCCGCTCGGCAGGCGCCCGGCCCACGGCTCCTGATGGGGGCAATGGATGTCGGTGGCGGTGGCGAAGAGGTAGCCGGCCACCAGTTCATCAATGCGTTGCCCCGTCCCCCCGCTGTGGCGGTCAAACGACGCGCCACCGCACACGGAGGGGTAGAGGGTCGGGATGGCCCCAAAGTCGCCACCCGCCCCCGGCGAACCCAAGGTGGTATTGAGATTGGCGCTGGCCGACGCATCAAACAGCACGGTACCAATCTCCATCCGAACCACTTCGAAGTCAATCAGCCACTGCCCCATATGGCTCAGCAGGATCGGCCCAACCAGCGTCCAGACGAGGATGTGGCGCAGGTTGAAGGGATTCTTTCCGCCGGTGAGCGGAAAGAGCATCAGCGCAAAGGCGAATGCCAGAATGGCCAAAGACGCAATGGGGACAATGAGCGGGCTGATCCTGCTGGTCAGCGCCGTAAAAGCCCCCAAGAAGGCGACCTCGATCACATTGGCCCGAATCGCGTCGAGTTGATAGGCGGCGATGAGCAGGATGCGGTTGATGCTCCACGCCGCCGACGCCGCCGATTCATAGGCGGTATAGGTCAGCCCATCGATCTCACAGCTCATCGCCTCGGTGGGGTTCCACTGGCCGCACGCGAAGGCACGCGACGCACCGAACCCCACGGCAAGCAGGATGGCCACACTTGCCGCACACAGGGATCGGACGCGCACGCACCAATGCAGGATGTGCCTGAGTACCGCCATTACCGATTACTCCAAGCGAATACGGTCACAAGGAAGATCACCAAAAAGAGAAGGGCTCCAACCCCGCGCACGATCTCACCCCAAGGCCATCCCGTCTCTTCCGCTGGACGCTGCGGGCGCGGCACATCCATTGTGGCGTCCCACAACGTGTCGGCAAAGGTTGGATCTTCTGGGAACTGCAGGGATGACGTCACCGCGTCCGCCGTGGGCAACCCCACCAGCAATCCCGGCGCATCGGCGGAAATCGTGGGATATTCAGGAAGGAAGATCGGCTCGAGGGCAAACATGCTGGCTGCCGGAAAGATCTGCCCGCTCGCGCCATCCACGACGCGTTCCACCACGACCGTCCCTGCCGTCCGCGTGATGCGGATGCCATAGGCATCGTCACCAGGGTGCGTGAGCGGGATGCCGTGGATGAAGCCGCGCAGTTCCACCCGCACATGCTCCTGCGTCACGCCCACGATCTCGGCACGCCCCTGAGCATCGGTTACGCCCACGACCTCCTGCGCCCCCTCGCGCACGATCACCGTCACCCCCGCGAGGGGCTGCTCCGCGAAGTCGGTCACGGCCACCACCAGATCGGGCGTGGTGTCGGCCCATGCGGGCGTGGCGGAGCCGCTGATGACGATCAGCAAGCTCAAGATACCGATGAAGAACCAGCGCATCATGTCTCGTCCTCTTCTCCCAAACTCGTCACTCGTCACTTTGCCCTCACCGTACCGTCCGAAACCCTTGCACGCGCCCAGGCACGCGGTAGTAGGGCGAGTTGAGGTCATCAATGCGCACCCCGAGTGCGGGGCTGGCGGCATGCACCATGCGCGTGCCGCCGATCATCATGCCGACGTGATCAATTCCTCTCCCCTGCATTGCGAAGAAGACAAGATCGCCGGGCTGTACCTCAGATTCAGGCACGGGCCGCATGCCCGGCCATTGGCCGGATGTACCATGAGGGATGCTGATGCCAACTTGGGCATAGGCCCAGGTCATCAGCCCAGAGCAATCGAAGGCGTGCGGCCCCTTCGCGCCAAATATGTAGGGCTTGCCCTGCTGTGCGAGCGCGATCTGCACCACCCGACTCGCCCCCGGCGGGAGGTCGAGCGGAACGGCGCGCATCCCCTCGCCCGCCCCGTCGTCCCACGGCGTCGCGGCCCCCGGATGCAGGCACTCCGGCTCGTCGGGTTCGTACCAATCGGGTTGTTCGTTCGTGAACTGCACGCTGAGGGTTTGCGCCCCCGGCGCGCGAAGGTCGGTATTGGGCGTTGGGGTTGGCGTGGGCGTCCCTGGCGGCAGCGGCGGTGCAGCCCAATGCAGCGTCAGGGCGACGGTATGGGGCGTGCCTTGCGGGGCCAAGATGGGAACGTCAACCACCGTGACCCCGGGCGGGATCGCGGTGGGCAGGCCCACATCCGCATCGTCGGGCAGGTTCCCCGCGCGACGCA
Organism: Candidatus Viridilinea halotolerans; assembly: GCA_003934145.1. Lineage (GTDB taxonomy): Bacteria > Chloroflexota > Chloroflexia > Chloroflexales > Chloroflexaceae > Viridilinea > Viridilinea halotolerans. The sequence continues at coordinate 2,433 of RSAS01000410.1, forward strand.
GGGCGGCACTGCTCGTCGCCCAGATGCCCGTGGCCACCCGCCCACCCACGCCGGTCACGCCGGTCAATTGCACCTGCGTCCCGTAGTGGATCGGGATGGTGCGTGAGGTGGGGTTCGTCCACTCAATCCTGATGGTGTGCAGTTGCTGCCCGTCGGCTTGCACGGCCCCCTCGGTTGCGGTGACGAGGGCAAAGGCGGGAGGGATGCGGGTGCGCCGCCCAAAGAAGGATGTCGTCCCCATCCGCACGTAGGGGGTCGGGCTGGGGAAGGGCCGGAAGGTACTGTCGGGGTATTCCTGTTCCCACTCGGCGTAATACTCGATGTCATAGTGCTGGTGACCGCTTGGCACGGCGGTCGGCAGCGGATTCCGACTCTTCTCTGGGCCACTTGGCCCCCACGGGCGCGGCGTGGGGCTCGGGCATGCCCAGCCGGGTGCCCCCTCCACCGGCGCCGCCTGTTCAAGTTGGGCCAGTCCGCCGCATGCCAACAAGGGCAGTAGCATGAGAATCGCTAGGAGGTACACCGCGAGGCGCGAGCCAACAAGGGAATGGGGTATCTTGGGCATCACGGCGTCCCTCCCGTCGTGGTCGGTGTGGGCATGGGCGTGGGCGTGGGATACGCTGACGCCGGCACGATGCGATTCATGGCGAGCGTGCGGATCATGACCTCGTGCGCGTTCTCCACCCACGCCATCCAGACCATGGGCAGATTGCGCGGCTGCGCGATGGCGACAGAACCCACGGCAGCCCCGCCACTCACCAGCGGGACGCGCTCGGCAAACGAGGCGGGTTGCCATGCGGGATCATCCAGCGCACGCCAACTGGCGAAGTGGGTATTCTCGCCATTGCCCCACAGCCCACCGGCACAACACGCCCAGACGGAGATCCACGCCTGGGCCACCGGATCGGCGGCGACGGCCACCGCTTCGATGGTGGTGCCATCAGCGCGTACCACCTCCTCCGCCTCGCCCCACTGCACCCCACCATCCCGCGAGGTGAGCGCGTAGACGCCCCCCGCCCCGAAGCGCGGGTTCATCTGCAACCCAACCACCGACGCCATGCCTCCGGTCGCATCAGGCAGATCAACCGAAACGCCCCGTATCGTCCAGAGGATTTCTTGTCCCACGGTGCGGATCTGCGTCGTCCAGGTGGATTCACCCAGAATCTGGCGAGAGATAACCACGCGGTTATTACCGGCGGTCAACGCCGCCACGAGCGCCCGCTGAACCCCTGGCACCCCATCACCTACGACGAGCAGCGCCCCGGCGCTTGATGCCCATGTCGCTCCGTTGGTGGGGACACTCTGCCTGGGCTGCCAGACGCCATCCGGCGTGCGAGAGATCACATCAACGTCGGCGGACTCTTCGTGGCGCAGGGCCAACACGAACAGGTGGTTATCCAACGTCGCCGCCACATCCAAGACGGCGCGATAGGAACCGAGCAGATGCGGCGCACTCCATGTCTGCCCCCGGTCGCGGCTCGTGCTGGCATACAAGCCCATCGCGGGGAAGTCGGTGATGCCCCACACCGCATGGATGGCCCCATCGCCGGTGACCGCCACAGCCACCGTGCGCCCAAGCACCGGCGCACTCGCATTGGTGCTGACGTGTTGCGTCGGCTGCCAGCCGCCCCGCGCCGGGTCGTAGACCCGCACAAAGACCCGTGGCACGGCACCACGTTGACCAAAGGGAACATCAACGGCAGCCACCACCGGCCAGCCCTCGGTAGGGTGAACGGCGAGGGCCATACCCAAGATGGGATTCGGGAGGAGCATCAGCGACTGGCGATCCACCACCGGAAACTGGCGATCCGCGTCGGTGCGCGTCGGCACCGGCGGGCGCGTCGGCCACGGAGTGGGCCACGGCTCCAACGTTTCCCCCGGCAGCGGCGTACAGCGCGGCAGGGGCGTCGTGGTAGGCAGCGGCGTCGCGCTGGGGGCCGGAGTCCGGGTCGGATCACCTGGGTTAACCACCTGCGTTGGCTCCACCGTCACCGGCAGCGGCGTGACCGTCACCGGCAACGGCGTGCGCAGCGCCCCTTCCCAACACCCCTGCACCTCCGCCGTCGCCATACGCTGCCCGTAGCTCAGGCGCGACGGCACGCCGCACGCGCTCAGTCCAAGGACGAGCGCGACGACGAAGAGGAGCAAGAGAAAGAGAGAACGAGCATTCATGAAAAAAAACCACAAAAAAAAGCGCGCTCACCGGAGTCGCCTGAGAAAAATCAGGATCCGGGGAACGCGCTCTATGCCCTTGCGCACGGGCAGGAAAAATTGTGAAGCGAGGTCGCCTCTAGTATAGCCGAAAAAACGAAGTGTGAAACAGGAGATGGAGCATGCATCCCGACATACGCTACTGTAGGGGCGTAGCAGCGGCCCGCCCCAAGAATCATCAAGAAGGAGGGAATATATGGGCCGCTGCTACGCCCTTTCCGTGAAGGCTTGAACCGCATTGCAACACCAAGAACCTCGCGGCCTTCCCCCCTCTCCCACAACGTGGGAGAGGCTTGCCCTGAGCTTGTCGAAGGGGGGCAGGGGGTGAGGGCCATCCATCGCACCCAACGGCACCGTGGTATTGCACCGGGAGGGCGTAGCAGCGGCCTTTACGATCCTTGCTTCTTTGTGATTACGGAGGAGGGCCGCTGCTACGCCCCTACGTTAGGGGAACATGGGTTGTTCGTCCAACTAGGGGGGGGCACCAAGCGAGCGGTGCAAAACGTTACGCCACACCCCTTGCGCTCCTGGGCTTTGCCATCCTCAAAGCAGATCGGCTATACTTGCTGATCAAGGTTCACCTTCACACACGAGGAGCGCCTCATGCCCCCAGATGCCGAAGCCCCGCCCCTCACCACCGCCCGCACGGGTATTCGCCGCGCCCGTTGGCCTGCACTGCTCGCCGGGGTGGGTGGAGCGGCAACGGTGGGCCTGTTGGGTGCAGCGGGCTTGGCACCATTGCTCGCTGGCTTGGGCGCGGGGGCGCTGGCCACTGGCCCGGTAGTGGCATGGCTTACCGAGATGGGCATGGGCGCGTTGGCCGGGTGGGTGGGCAACCTCGCTACCGATGGCATGCGGGCGGCGCTGACAGATGGCGATGAGCCCGATCCGGCGTGGCTTGCGGAGTTGGCCCAGCGCCTCGATGCGGCGGCAGCGAAGAACCAGACGCTCGCCACTGAGTTGGCTGCCTTCCTGAAGGAACTCGATGCGCTGCCGCTGGCTCTTGCGGCGATTGGCGAGGAGCAGGGGGCGCAGCGTGAGGTGCTGCGTCTCCAGTACGATCTGCTGCAGCGTCTCAGCGCCGACATGGCGCGTCTGAAGCTGGCTGATGAGGCGTTGAGGGCGGTGGTGGTGGCGCAGGCTGATCTCATCATTGCCGCGATAACGGCCCATGCCGACCGCAGCGATGCGCGGCTTGACCAGATTCTCAAGGAAGTGGTGGCGTTGCGCGATGGGCAGCAGGCATTGATTCAGATCAGTGGGTATGTGGGTGACGTGACCTTCAAGGGGGATGTGGCTGGCCGCGATCTCTACAAGGGCAACACCATCTACCAGATCGTGCAGCACCAAGAGCGCCTGAGTGACTACCTCGCCATGTTGCAGCGCATGGCGGCGCGTGAGGCAGCCGCGACGCTTCAGGCCACGCCGAGCCTGCCGCAGAGTGCTATGCTGCCCTTCGCTACGCTCTGCCTACGTATGGCGCGCGTGGCGCTGAACTGGAAGCCGAGCGAGGATGCGGACGACCCGCTAACCCGACGCACGATGGTGACCCATCTGCTGCTGCCGTTGGCCTCCCAGCAGTTCTTGGATCACCGCGAAATGTTGGCGCTCGATACGTTGGCCTCGCCTGAGGTGACGCGCTTAGTGCAGGCGATCCGTCAGCACTATGGCAAGCGTCTCCTAGGCCGCATGAGCCGTGAGGAGTATGGGGAGATTCATATGCACCTGCTCACGGCCCTTGCCGAACCACACTACACCGCAGGAGTGGTGCGCCTGCTGCAGCACATGGCCCATAGCGAAGTGGGCCAACGGGCGCTTGGCGTGGCCTATGCAGAGCGGGTGCAACGCGAGGCAGCGGCGCAGCAACCAACCAGTGCCGATCAACCACCCCAGCCAGCGCCCGTGCCGTGGCTGCTCCACTTCTTCGCGGCGGGGATCGCGGGGGAGCGCGTAGGCGCGGCGGTAGGGTTGGGCGTAGGGTTGGGCGTGGGGGTAGGGGCAGGGTTGGGCCTCACCACAACCCTGCTCAAGCTCCTCGCGCAACCCGCCGAGCCGCCCCCCGCCGAGCCGCCCCCCGCCCCCGCAGCGCGGCCCGTGGCCAGCACCACCTGGCGCATCCCGGTCACCATAGCGCAGTGGCACGACGAGGTTGCCCAGCGCAATGAACACTTTGGCGCACCGGCGGGCTACTGGTGCTACGTGCGCCCCGGTACCTACCGCATTGGCGGCTGGGAGCGCGGCGACAAGCACGCTAACCTCACCCTGTCCGCCTTCTGGATCGCCCGCGTGCCTATTGTCGTGGCCCAGTATGCCGCTTTCATGGAGGACGGCGGCTACCACGAGCGGCGCTGGTGGACGGCAGCGGGCGTGGCGTGGCGGCGTAAGAACACAAGAACTGCCCCCTGGCGTTGGAACGATTCCCCCTGGAACCACCGTCCGCGCCAAGCACTCACTGAAGTGAGTTGGTACGAGGCAATGGCCTACTGCGCTTGGCTCAGCGCCCAGCTCAGGCTCCCCCAGGGCTACACGGTGCGCCTGCCGAGTGAGGCGGAGTGGGAGGTGGCGGCAGCCTACGATGCTCATGGGCAGCGGCAGCGTTACCCTTGGGGCGAGACGGTACCGACAGATCGCCACGCCGTCTTTGATCGGCCATTGAACGAAGGTCCGCCCGATGTCGCTACCTGTGCGGCGGGTGCTGCCGCATGTGGCGCCCTCGATCTGGCCGGGACGGTTTGGGAGTGGACGAGCAGCCGTTATCAGGCCTACCTTGAGGGGGCAGATGTGTTGGCAAAAGACTTTACAGACCGTGATTACGATGTACCTTTTCGGGGAGGCTCATCGTGGCAAAATAGCACGAATATTCGCTGCGGGGCGCGGGACCGCGACCATCCCGACAACTTCCTCCTCCTCAACGTCAGGGGTTTTCGGGTTATTCTCTCCCCTCGCTCGCATATTGGTTCTGATTCCTGAGTTCTGAATCCTGTTTTCTGCATTCTGAATCCTTCTCAGCCTTACTCATGTGTAAAGCGTTTTTCGTCGCCGATCGCGAGGGAGGGGGCTGGGGAGGGGCTTCCCTCCCCAGCGCCGTGCGTTCCCTGAGCTTGTCGAAGGGGCATGTGCGGATCGCGATTTTTTTTGGAGGGGTGGTTCCTCATACGCAGTAACGTAAGCGGATGTTGTTGATTACCCCGTCGCGTTGTCACCCTGAGTACCAAATGGCCCGCGGGCCAGTGGCCTGTGAGAAACATGTATCCTTATCCTTGCCCCCTTGCCAGCGGGTGTACCATGGAAGGAGGACGCCAGACAAGCTAAGACCGCTAGACTTCGCTGGTGCGTATGAGCCCGTCACTGAGTATGGTTCTGGGTACCGATGTGTGGTTGATTGGCGGCTGGTTGCTCATGCAGCCAGACCCCGTTCAGGAGCGTATACTGGAAAATGGTACCCAGGTTTGGCGTTCACGTGCAAAGAGGATGGTGATGAATCATCCACATCCGACTGACGGTGCATCGGCATGGTCGCTGGTGCATCCTGACGCTGCTGGTCTGGATATTGGTGCGGAGCGGATTTGGGCCTGCGTGCCCGCAGATCGTGATCCGACTCCGGTGCGCTCGTTTGGGACGTTTACCCCCGATCTGAATGCCCTTGCTGACTGGTTGATGGCATGTCACACCACGACGGTCGCGATGGAGTCGACTGGTGTCTACTGGATTCCGATCTACGACCTGCTTGAATCCCGTGGTATCGAGGCCGTACTGGTCAATGCCCATCATCTCAAGATCGTTCCAGGACGCAAGAGCGACGTGCAGGATTGCCAGTGGATCCAGCGTTTGCATACCTACGGATTGCTGCAGGGCTCGTTTCGCCCGACAGCGGAACTGTCGACGCTGCGTGCGTACACTCGCCAGCGTGCCAATTTGGTGGAACAGCGTGCGGTGCATATTCAGCTTATGCAGAAAGCAATGCACCAGATGAATCTTCAACCCCTATGTGCTAGACTACCCTTGAGCAGATCACCCCCCGGAAATAGGCTTTTTGAG
>RSAS01000233.1 GCA_003934145.1 Candidatus Viridilinea halotolerans
CATCAGCAAAGACCTGTGAGGTCTATGCTCTCCCTTATTCGAAAGGTATTGGGGCCATGCCCCCGCAAAACGCCCATCCGGCGGGGGCGCGGGGGCATGGCCCCATGCGTTTCAAATAAGACCTCACAGGTCTGCTCTTCTGCACTGGAACGCCATCAGCAAAGACCTGTGAGGTCTATGCTCTCCCTTATTCGAAAGGTATTGGGGCCATGCCCCCGCAAACCTCCCCCCACGGGGGCGCGGGCCGCAGGCCCCGTAAGTTCATGCGCATGGGGCGCAGCCCCAACAATATGCTACAATCGTTAAGGTAAAGTTCAGGGTTTCACCTCATTGTGTGAGGTACAAGTACAAAGGAGCTACCGGTATGTCGGAGAGTTTCCGTATTGAGAAGGACTCGTTAGGCGAGATGCAGGTGCCCGCCGCTGCGCTCTATGGGGCGCAGACGCAACGTGCCGTACTCAACTTTCCCGTCAGTGGTTTGCTGCCCTATCCGGCCTTCGTCTGGTCGCAGGCGGCAGTGAAACGGGCGGCGGCGCAGGTCAACTGCGATCTCGGGCTGCTTGAAGCCGAACTGGCCAACGCGATCATCCAGGCTGCCGATGAGATCTTGGCCGGGCAGCACCGCGATCAATTTGTCGTTGATCCCTTCCAAGCCGGCGCGGGCACGTCGCACAACATGAACCTGAACGAAGTAATCGCCAACCGTGCCAACCAGATCCTGGGCTTTGCGCTCGATGATACCAAGAAGCCGGTGAACCCTAACGACCATGTGAACATGGCGCAGTCCACCAACGACACCATTCCCACCGCGATTCGTTTGGGCTGTCTCTGGCGCTTGGCGGAGCTCACCGGCGCGATTACGAAACTGGCCGAGGCGCTCGAGGCCAAAGCCGCCGAGTTCGACGATGTGGTCAAGTCGGGGCGCACCCACCTGCAGGATGCCGTGCCGGTGCGTTTGGGCCAAGAGTTTGGGGCCTATGCGCTGGCCGTGCGCAACGACCTAGAGCGCATCACGACCGCAGCCGATCGGCTGCGTCGCCTGGGCATCGGCGGCACCGCAACGGGTAGCGGGCTCAATGCGCACACCGAATACCACCAGCGCATGGTCGAGGCGCTTGCGGCGCTCACCGGGCAGCCGCTACGCACTTCGGGCAACCTTTTCGAGAGCATGCAGAACATGGGCGATGCCGCCGACTTCTCGGCGAGCATGCGTTCGCTTTGCCTTACCCTGACGCGCATCGCCAACGACTTCCGCCTGCTCAGTTCGGGGCCGGCCACCGGCCTCGACGAGATCCGCCTGCCCGCAGTGCAGCCCGGATCGAGCATCATGCCCGGCAAGGTCAACCCCGTGCTGGCCGAAATGCTCAACATGGCCAGCTTCCACGTCCAGGGCTGCGACCTCACGGTCAGCCTTGCGGTTCAGGCCGGCCAGCTTGAGCTCAACGTCATGATGCCGATTATCGCCCACAACCTCTTCGAGATGATGCACGTCCTGATCGGCGCCGTCAACGCCTTCAGCGACAAGTGTGTCGTCGGCATCACCGCCAACCGCGAGAAGGCCGAGGGCTGGCTGGCCAAGAACGCCATTCTGGTGACGGCGCTCAACCCGGTGATCGGCTACCTCAACGGGGCCGCCGTCGCCAAGGAAGCGATGGCCACCGGCAAGACGATCAAAGAGGTGGTGGTCGAGAAGGGTCTCCTCTCCGGGGAAGAGGTGGACAAACTGATCGACGCCCGCACGCTGACCGAGGGGGGCATCCAGGGGATT
>RSAS01000744.1 GCA_003934145.1 Candidatus Viridilinea halotolerans
CGCCCAAGAATAGCCCGTTCGATACCGCGCCGCTCACCTGTGAGACGCCCGCTACCCTTGGTAGCCGCACATGGGACGATCTGCCCCCCGCCGATGAAGCGCTCGGCATCATCGCCATGCCCGATCCCAACCTGATCGATCCGCAGGTCAACCCGCAGATCACTGGTGCCGATGGCTACTACGGCTGGGACGTCGCCTTGGGTTGCTGGTACGTCACCGTGGAGGCGCCCGGCTACCAGCGGCGCGTCAGCGCCATGGCTGGCGTGCCACCGGAGGTACACATGCACCTCACGCCGATTGCGGACGCAGCGATTCCGACGCTCAGTTTCGCGCAAGCAAACTACGAACTCGCCCCGGGCAGCAGCAGCATCACCGTGGAGGTGCAACTGAGCGCAGCCAGCAGCAGCCCGGTGACGGTACAGTACCGCAGCAGCGGCGTGAATAGCCTCGCCACCATCGGCAGCCTCAGCTTCGCCGCCGGCGAGACCAGCCAGCCAATCGTGATCCCTGTAGAGCGAACGCAACTCAGTGACAGCGAAGCGGGGCTCATGCTCACCCTGAGCAACCCCGTCGGGGCGCGGCTAGGTGAACAGGCGAGTACCACCATCAGCGCCGGGCCGATCCGCGTCTTCTTGCCGCTCGTGCGGCGCTGAGGTAGGACTGATGGATGATGCGAGGGAACCAGGTTCCCTCGCACACCCTAGCTACACATTTTGATCACACCCATATGAGCAGACGTGAGGCTCAGACGAATGGCGCGGGGCGGCTGCGCCCCACAGACCTCCTAGCCCCGCAGCCGCAACCATGCCTTCAGATCATCCATACTCGTCAGATCAAAGAGCGCCTCGCCCAATGCGAGCAGTTCATCCGAAGAGAACGCCGCCACACGCTGTTGCACCTCTGGCGATGGCGGGCCAAAGCGCCGCTCCAATTGGCGTAGCACCAAGATCGATTGGCCTTTAACGAGGCCGCGCGCCTCACCGCGCGCCTCGCCGCGCGCCTCACCCTCCTTACCGGCAAGCTCCTCGATACTCGTCACAAAGGTATCCATGCCAACCTCCTCTTGTTCGATTTGATGCATTGTAGCACGAACTTGTTCATTCATGCGCTCGTCAAGGCGTAACAGTTGATCCAGCAGCCGATAGAGCAAGCGCAAGTCTTTGGCGCGATAGCCCTTGCGGAAGAAGGAACGGAAGCGCGCCAATTTGCGCTGCATACGCTCCTCTGGCTTGCCGCGTGTCTCTTGGGCATCGCGGTGCAACAGCACGGCCATGGCGACCGGGTTGCTGCTGGCGTCGAGCATGGCGCGATCTACATCCAAGAGTTTCACGGCGCCAAACTGGAGGCGCAACGCCGTCTCGCCCAGTTGGTAGCCAAAGTGATCCGGACGCCAATCTGGGCTTTCGTCCCCCAAGAGCGCCAAGCTTGCTACCGGCAGCCGCTCGCGGTCGAAGATGCGGGCATGGTAGCAAAACATGCGCTCGGCAAATTGAACATCGCTCTGCGCTTGAATCTCGATGTGGACAAAGATGTAGCTGGTTTGGCCATCGGCGAACTGGACACGCACCAGTTTGTCTACACGCTGTTTGCCCTTGTTCAGATCGGGGTTAAGCTGTTCAAGCTCCTTATCGCAAAAGGTGAAGGGCTGCTGCCAATCGATCAGCGCGGCGGTTTGCGGAAAGAAGAGAGCGACAAAGGGCGGAAAATAGTGTTCTAGGGCGTACTTCCAGGCACCATCAAAATCAGCGGGGGGCATACTCATCGGG
>RSAS01000629.1 GCA_003934145.1 Candidatus Viridilinea halotolerans
AAACCCCGGGAGGGAGGGTTTTTGGGGGCCATGCCCCCAAACCCCGGGAGGGGGGATTTTGGGGGGCCATGCCCCCAAACCCCGGGAGGGGGGATTTTGGGGGGCCATGCCCCCAAACCCCGGGAGGGGGATTTTGGGGGGCCATGCCCCCAAACCCCGGGAGGGGGATTTTTGGGGGCCATGCCCCCAAACCCCGGGAGGGGGGTTTTTGGGGGCCATGCCCCCAAACCCCCGCCGACAGGCCCGCCAGGGGCATAACGTGCGTATGCATACGGCGCATGAGATTACCCTACGCCGCTGCCGCCCCTTCGCCGTAGGTCATGGCGAAGATGGCGTCGGTGAGCCAGCGTTTGAAGCCTTCGTCGTCCATGAAGAGTTTGAAGAGCTGCGTGTCGTCTTGCATGATGCTGACCATGATGCGCTGGAGCGCTTTGTCGTGTTCGATGCGGGCGTTCTCTTTGTCGAAGTTGCGTTGGGCGTTCTGGTAGGCTGGGTCTTGGGCGACACGCGCCGGAATGGTTTGGGCAAGCAGTTGGCGCACGCGGTCGCTGTCGTGCCAGGTGGTGTTGCCGTAGAGTTCGTTGAAGGCTCTGATGATACTGGAGATGGGGTTGAGTTCTGGTTCACTCCGTCCGCTGCTGCCGCTGCTGGGGATCGGCTCAATGATACCATCTTCGTCGGTGAGCATCAGTTGTTGCATGGCCCGCTTTTCGATGAGGATGGGGTCGAGTTGGTCGCGCTCGCTGCCGCTCAGGTAGCGCCGCACGAACGCTTCGACCTGGGCTGCGCTGTAGACCTGCGCACCATTTTGGTGAGTTTGTAGCAACTGGCGACGGGGGTGTAGTGGGCGAGCACATTGAGGATGAAGCCCTCCTGGATGGCCTGTTTCATGCTGTAGGTGTGGAAGGGTTGGTAGCTGGTGCTGCCGTCGCTCTGCGTGGTGGGGCTGCCAAAGATCTCGAGCGCCTTGGCTTTGGAGGTGGCGGTGAAGGCAAAGTAGTTCGCGTTGCTCAACAGTTTGTGCGCCTCCATTGCTGAAGAGTACCAGATCGAGCGCCCGTTGTATCTCTTGGCGACTGTAGCGCATCTGGCGCGTGACGGTGAAGCGGTTGAGCGCAAAGCGCATCTGCGCCTGGGGATTCGCGGGCGAAGGTGTGCCATAGAAGAGTTCGAGATCGCGTGCGTCGTGCTTGATGCCGTGGCACAGCAGATCAATCGTCCCGCGCTTACTGATCTCGCCCTGCAGGCGGGCCAGAAACTTGCGGCGGGTAGGGCCATCCTCGTACAAGGCCAGCCGCGCCGCAACTTCAGGTTGCGTATCGTGCAAAAACTGGGCCAGTTGCACCAGATCAACACAATACTCCGCAAGGTAGTCGTGAGGATTGCCCGCACTCCAGCCGCCCCCACCATAGCCCACCGGCGGATCACCGACCGTCTTGCTCGCGGGCGGATCGCAGGCGTGGCCCGCCAAGATCGTGCAGACGCGGCGTTCAAGGCCACGTTCCGAGGTGCCGCTGGGCATGGCGCAGGGCTCCTTTGGCGAGTGACACGTGACAAGTGGCGAGTGGTCAGTAGGATATGCCGCACAGCAATGAGCTCTGAGGTAATTCGTTATGCGGCATGTTCAATGATAATTGGCAATAGCGCAAAAGTCGCGCTGTGGGTTCGCGCCGCCTTGTCACCCTGAGAATCTTGATGCCTACCCCCTGGAGTAGGGCAATTGCATCTTAAATCCCCAGTACCTGTTCGAGGTAGGAGTCCTTAA
>RSAS01000205.1 GCA_003934145.1 Candidatus Viridilinea halotolerans
ACAGTTTAGTGCCACGCACCGCTTTCTGATGCGCTCGGGCTGACCCCTGAAACCTTGTCTTTGCGTCAAAAAACCCATCTTAAAGTATTGGGGCATACCCCCCCAAAGCCTCACACCTCCCAAAATGGCTGTACCCAACCCCGCGCCGCGAGCAGCGCACGTAGTTCCAGCATGGCGGTGTAGGTGGGCAACGCGAAGAGCGTGGCCTCAGGGGGGGTGTGGCTGCGGGCATGATCAAAGGCTTCGTGGAGCGCGGGGGCAATGGTGAGCCGGACGGGATCAACACCAGCGTACTTGAGGCGCACGGCCATATCGTGGGCGCGCGTGCCGCCCACGGTGATCTGGGCAACACCATTGGCAAGAAGTTCAAAATCGGCATCCCAAAGCCAAGAGACATCGGTGCCATCGGCGAGGCGGTCGTTGATCACGATCAGCAGGTGCAAATCGGGTTGCTGATGTTGGCCCGCATTGAACAGCATCCGCACCGTCTCACTCGCCCCCACCGGGTTTTTGATCAGGGCAATGAGCAGCGGCGTTCCGCCCGCATCCACCCGTTCAATACGCCCAAAGGCGGCGCTGAACTGTTCGAGGGCGTTACGCGCCACCGCCGGCGTGAGGCCAAGGGCGAGAGCGGCAGCAAAAGCAGCGGTAGCGTTGTGAGCATTGTAAAGGCCCGGCAGGGGCAGACGCAACTCAAGCGCCCCACCAGGGTAGCGCAGGTAGAGTTGGCTCCCCGCAGCACCTTGCAGCTCAAGGCGCTCCAAGGTGACTTGCGGCTGAGGACGCTGGTGACCGCAGGCGGGACAGTAGTAGTGGCCAATGTGGGCATAAAAGACACACGGGTAGCTGTAGCGCTGGCCACAGCGCCGACAAAATTGCGAATCGGCGTTGTGCGCAACACTGCCCGTGGCGTGGCGCACATCCTCCATACCGTAGTAACTCACTTGGGCATTCAGATCGCGGCCCAGGTCGGCCACCGCCGGATCATCGGCATTGAGCAAAACCGTCGCACACGGCGGCAAACCGGCCAGCGCCACACGCCAAGCGTTAGCAATAGTATCAAGCTCACCGTAGCGGTCAAGTTGATCGCGGAAGAGATTGTGAATGACGACGAGGCGCGGTCGCGTCTCGGTAATAGCTTGGGGCAGCGCCGCCTCATCCACTTCAAAGAGCGCCAGTTGCGCTTGCGCCTGGCCCCGCCAACTCGTCGCCGCCAACGCGGTTGTCGTAATGCCCTCGATCAGATTCGCCCCCGCACGATTGTGAATAGCCGACAAACCAGCATATCGCAACATATCGGCCACCATGCGGCTCGTCGTCGTCTTGCCGTTCGTGCCCGAAAGCAAAACAACTCCCTGGGGCAGCGCTTGACTCATCGTTTGCAAGACGTTGGGCGCGATCCGACGCGCCAGCGTGCCCGGCAGGTTCGTGCCACCGCCGAGCCGCAGACGCCGGGCGAACTGACCGGCCAACTTGCCGGTGTGGATAGCGAAAAAATGTCTCATATGGGGAATGCGAGAGGCGGGGAGGCGGGGAGGCGGGAGGCGGGAGGCGGGGATGTGGGGAGGCGGGAGGCGAGACCTTCCGGCGGGGCTTGGGGGCCCGGCCCCCAACACATCCCCCCGTGCGGCGGGGCTTGGGGGCGCAGCCCCCAAAACGCACCCCCGTGCGGCGGGGCTTGGGGGCGCAGCCCCCAACGCATCCCCCCGTGCGGTTTAAGGGCGGACAGAAAACGTGTGCGCCCCCTTCTGGAATCGCATTGCAA